>JAGLOF010000051.1 GCA_023139105.1 bacterium | reverse complement strand
ATAGGAAAAAAATCTCTAAAAACATACCTAATAGCCTTAAGTCAGACAGACTGCTAGCAACCCCCAATTACACCTCACAGAAAATTATTCAATAAAACCCGGACACTCCGCAGCAATTGCAGGATCAATACTCTTATTACCATATGCCTTTTGAAAATGTGCAGCAAAGTCAGCTGCTAGTTTACCGGCCCTTTCATCAAAGTCATCAGGACCTGCCCACCAGTTGTCTCTGGGATTCAGGACTTCTGAGGGGACTTTAGGACAGGTCGTTGGTATCCATACTTTAAATATTTTATCCTGCATATATTCCACATCATTCAATTTTCCTTTAAGTGCAGCATCCACCATGGCTCGCGTAAGAACTATATCCATTCTCTTACCATTTCCATAGGGAGCACCACTCCATCCGGTATTAACCAAGTAGACCCGGACATCGTGATCACCCATCTTCTTGCCTAACATATCAGCATAAACATCAGGATTCAACGGCATAAATGGTTGACCGAAAAATCTACTGAAAGTAGATTGGGGCTCAACAATCCCTGTTTCGGTACCAGCCAATTTACTAGTATACCCCATGAGAAACCAAAGCATGGCCTGTTCTGCTGTTAATTTGCTTATCGGCGGAAGTACACCATTGGCATCTGCAGTTAAAAAAAGAATTGTATGTGGATGTCCGGATTTTGATTCATGTTTTATATTGGAGAGATAGGTTAACGGATAACTTGCCCGGGAATTTGGCGTATATCTGTCATCTGAAAAATCAAATGAGCCATCAGGGTAGATCATTGCATTTTCCAGGATTGCGCCATGAGCCATATAATCATCTTTATGCATCACTGCATGAAAAATTTCAGGCTCCTTTTCTTCTTTTAGATCGATAAATTTGGCATAACAGCCATTTTCAAAATTGGCTACACCATGATCAGACCAACCATGTTCATCATCGCCCAGCAAAGCTCTGGAGGGATCAGCGGACAATGTAGTTTTACCGGTGCCGGACAAACCGAGTAATAATGCACAATCACCGGCAGGGCCTTCATTGGCTGAGCAATGAAGTGGCAGAATACCATCAAGCGGCAGGAGATAATTCATTGCGGTAAATAACATCTTTTTCATGCTTCCACAATAAGCAGAACCAACAATCAACCCCAAACGGCGGTCCATATCCATACCAACAATCATATCTGAAGTCTCACCGTCTGGCATTTGCCGTAAACGTCCTTCATATTTACTGTTATCCAGCTTGTTATAAGGAAGTACAATTAATGTAAAGGGATGATCAACGAAACAACTATTTTCAGTACCTTCAGGAACAGGTCGAAACATATTATCAATAAAAAGTGTGTGAAGCGCACGGTCAGTGATAACTCTAACGGGAAGAGCATAGCGGGAATCTGCACCTATAACACGATCAGTTACATAGAGTGTATCTTTCGCTTTGAGCATGGCAAGACCATCTTCCATGGCAATATCAAATGTCTGCTCTGTAATGGGAATATTATTAGGACTATCCCAATCTATTAAATGTGCACTGCTTTCACGTTTAACAATAACTGTATCTTTGGGACTCCGTCCTGTTGATTCCGGAGGTGTCCATGTAGCCAGAGCACCACACTGACTGATTATAGCCTCTTTACGATCAACTGCGTCAATTATCATATTCACACGCTTGATATTTAATTGAATATTCGGATGTGAATCTACTAAGTCGTTTAGTGGATCTATCCAATCCATTATGAATCTTCTCCCTTTTTAAATAAATATTTAACTTTTTTTGAATGATTCTGCTTCATCAATCAGCATTATTGGAATATCATCATCAATTCGATATTTTAGCATGCATGAATTACAGATGAGCTTTTCATTGGGCTTATCATATTCCAGACTACCTTTACATTTAGGACAAGCCAGAATTTCCAGCAATGTTTTGCTCAACATTGTTATACTCCTTATAAAATTATTTACTCTTAATCTGATCAATTAATGATAATGGCGCACGCACGGCACGGCCCTCCGGAGACATATAACAATGAAGAGTCTCGGCTTCGGCGCGGATCTGTTTTTCACCTTCTACAGTTAATGTATAACACAGTCTCAATTTAGAACGTGTAATTTGTGAGATATTTGTATGGATTTGAACAATTTCATCGTAATAGACAGATCGTTTATAACGGCAGACAGCCTCGATTACTGGAAGCAAAATCCCTGCTTCTTCAATCTCATTGTACGGTAGTCCTCTGTAACGAAGCATTTCCGTTCTGGCAGCCTCTAGCCACTCAAAATACCGGCCATGATAGGCCACTCCCATTCGATCCGTATCTGCATAGCGGATACGATGTTCGTAGATAAATATATTATTTTTCACTATAGAAACCCATGTCCCCATATTTTTCTAATCTCTGTTGGATTAATATATCCGGATCTATACCGGATAATGTCTCTAAATAATAAATAAGTCTTTCTTTGACACCTGCTGCCGTCTCTTCAGGTTTTCTATGTGCACCGCCCGAAGGTTCAGGTATTATTTCATCAATAACACCAAGTTCAAGTAGATCCTTCGCTGTTGGTTTAAGCACTTCAGCAGCACTATCGGCTTTTCCTGCATCACGCCACAATATGGCGGCACAACCTTCTGGAGAAATTACTGAATACCATGCATTCTCCAGCATAAGAACTTTATCTGCAAGTCCTATACCAAGTGCTCCGCCCGAGGCCCCTTCACCGATAATTACAGCAATAACAGGAATACGCAGACGAGCCATTTCAAATAAATTTCTGGCAATTGCCTCACCCTGACCGCGTTCTTCGGCACATAATCCGGGATACGCGCCCGGTGTATCAATAAAAACAACTACGGGTTTATTAAATTTATCTGCCATCTTCATGAGGCGTAGTGCTTTCCTATAACCTTCAGGATGCATCATGCCAAAATTTCTATGTATTTTTTCTTTTGTAGAACGGCCCTTTTCCTGGCCCAAAATTATTACAGGGAAAGTGGCTATAGTCCCTATTCCTGCTATAAGGGCCGGATCATCGGCATAAAGTCTGTCACCATGTAGCTCAATAAAATCATCAACTAAATAATCAATATAATTTGATGAATGTGGTCTTGATACATGTTTGGCAAGTTGAACTCTTTCCCAGCGCGAAAGCCGGGAATAGGTCTCAACCATCACCTTTTCCAATTTCATCTCAAGCCGTGCTATTTCATCATCCAGTTCTATATCCGCACGCCTGGCAGAAATCTTCATCTGTGAAATTTTCTCTTCCAGCTCAACAATTGGCTTCTCAAATTTCAATACAAGTTCACTCATACACCTGCCTCGTTTTATTCAAGTCTGCCTTGTTTCCATGCTTTTCCAATGAGCTTAAGGTCTATCCATGGTTTATATTGTGAAAGATAATAGGCGAAAACAGCTCTTTGAGCATTGCTTTCGCCAATATTTTTTATTCCGTAAAGGGGAGTAATCCATCCCCGCTTGTAGGCAGCAACTACTTGTCTGTCAAATCCATCACCGGCGTCCGGAGCACCAACCCAGCTTTTAACACCCTTAACTACATCAAACCAGCATTCCACCCATGATTCTACAAATGGAGAGAATGATCTTCCCCGTATCTTGCAAAACTTTAAATAAGTGAACGGCAACAGGAGAATAATTCCTAAAGATATGTCTATAAATCTCTTAAAAAGTCTGAAATAGGGTTCATCAATTTTTAAATTAAACTGGGCCAGAGGAATATTCCGGTATACATCATATGTATCACGTTGAATTGACAAGGCATCTTCAGGACATGTAATCTTCAACTTGATTGTCCTTATCTTTCTCCATTTATATGCACATAATATTGCATGTTCAAGTCCTGTTTCGAATGGAAAAACAATCTGGTCAATTCTATGTAATGGCAACAATCCCGGGACATCATCAAATGAGCCCAACACTTTGTGGGCTGGAATATTAACCGGAATATCATCTTTATAAATAAAACCAACGTCTCTATAGGGTTTATCTGATAATTGATGCCATGATTGTGCTAATTTTACTTGAGAATTATCTGTACCCACAAACAAGCTGGAAGCCTTGTTCCCGGTTGAACTTCCTGAAAAGAATTTTATTTTTCTAATAAAATAATTAATTCCATTCATTATAAACCATCCAAGCACTCCCATAGTCGCAAGCACTTGTCTTGAGAAAGCCCATTGTGGCAGAAAAAATGTAAGTGAAGTGTTGATAATCAGGCCTATGGCAATTCCAGCAGTGAGGCGCTGAAATGCCTCACTGGGATCACGGTAGCGTCGTGCCAGAAAACATGCCATTAACCAGACCGCAGTATATAAAACATTCACAGGCGTATAAGCCGAATAATTCTCTATATGCCCGAATCTCAATATTAATGCACTTAAAAGGGCTAATTGCAATGCAATTCCGTCAATTATAGGCCCGAACCATGGCTTGATCAATCTCATAATAAAAGACAAACTGCCTCTTAGACCGATACCGGCAATGATAAGCCATCTTGGTAGCCATAACCAACCTCGTGTAAAGTGTTTCTTCACAAAGAGACGCATGGCTTCGTAGAAATTAATCAGGCTCTTGAAACCGGCCTGCATTGCACTCTGTCCTTTATAGTGAATAATCCTGGCCTGAGGAAGATATGTAATTTTCCAACCTGCCTGATGAATTCTGTAACATAGATCAAGATCTTCTCCGTACATGAAAAACTGGTCATCCAGGCCGCCTGTCTGTTCTAACACCTTCTTTCTTATGAACATAAATGAGCCTGAAATTGCTTCCACATCTTCAATTTTATTTTCATCCAGATAAGTCAAATTATAACGGCCAAAACGGCGGCTGTGTGGAAATAGAGCAGAGAGCCCAAGCACCTTGGTCAACGCAATCCACGGTGTTGGGAAAGATCGGCGGCATGCAAGTTGGAGTGTGCCGTCTCCATTTAAAATTTTGCATCCTACCATTCCCGTATCAGAATGACTATCAAGGTAATTCATACATACATGGAAAGCATCTTTATGGATTATTGTATCAGGATTCACCAGTGCTATATAATCTCCGTCAGCACTTTCAATAGCCAGGTTATTCGCACCTGCGAAACCAAGATTTTCCGGTGAAATAATTACTCTAATTCCGGGAAATTGCCGGTGAAGCATATCAACACTGCCATCTGTAGAGGCATTGTCTACAACTATAATTTCAGAGTCAATAGATGATAATGCGGCTTCAGCAGTCCTGAGCGCAGAGGCTAAAAAAGCTCTGACGTTATAACTGACTACTATAACCGATATTCGGGGCATGTATTATAACCTTCCGAAGAGGCTCAACAATCTTAACTTCCATACCATCCATGCCGCTTCTTTAATGATACCGGCATGCATTTTAGATTCACCAACGGTTCTGTCAATAAAAATTATTGGCAGCTCCAGTATCCTTGCTCCCAATTTCCAGGCTTTGTAATGCATCTCTATCTGAAATGCATAACCATCAGAGTGTATCTGATTCAAATTTATTTTAGCAAGAATCTCTCTTCTAAAACATTTAAATCCACTTGTTGCATCTCTTAAAGGCATACCTGTGACAATACGTGTATATAGATTTGCAGACCATGATAATAATAGGCGCATCATTGGCCAATTTACTACATTTACTCCTGAAATATATCGTGAGCCGACTACAAGATCATTATCTTTAATAGCCTTGATGAATTCCGGAATGGCTTTAGGATTATGTGAGAAATCAGCATCCATCTCAAATATTATATCGTATCCGGCATCCAATACAAACTTGAATCCACACACATATGCCGTACCAAGACCTAATTTTTTTTCTCTCTCAATCAGAAGAAGACGGTCATTCTTTTCAGCCATCTTTTTAACTTCTGCCGCAGTGCCGTCCGGAGAATTGTCATCAATAACAAGAATGTCAATTAGCTCATCTTTTGCCAGCACCTTGGGCACGAGAGCAATAATATTATCTTTTTCATTATACGTGGGTATAATGATACAAATTCTACCGCCCTTTGATCCGGTTTCAGGAACGTATAGCGGATTTCCGCCGGCGCTTACCACTTAAAACCACGAGACTTAAACTCATCGAGTTTGCCCCTGACATCGGCATCTCTGAGACCGATAATCTGTGCGGCCAAAACCGCAGCATTACGAGCACCTGCAGATCCTATTGCCACAGTTGCTACAGGTATTCCCGGTGGCATCTGTACAATAGATAAAAGTGCATCTTGTCCACCCAAAGGAGATGCATCCAATGGAACACCGATTACAGGTAGTTGAGTCCTTGCAGCTATGACACCGGGCAATGCGGCAGCCATTCCGGCTCCTGCAATAATCACTTCAATACCGCGTTCAGCTGCACCTGATGCCAGTTCATCTACTTTATCAGGATCACGATGAGCAGAGGCAATATGAGATTCATATTCAATCTCAAATGATTCAAGATATTTATGGCATCTTTCCATTACTGCTTCATCGGATTTGCTTCCCATGAGCACCAGTACTTTTAATGAATTTCTTTTGTTCATCAATCAATCTCCACATCGAATATCGTTTTAAAGGTTTGCGCAATAATTTCGTGGCGCTTCAAGTAAGGCATTTTTTCTCTTTCAGGTGCATAAAGGGCCAGATCTATCATATAAATACGTTGAGTATACTGATCATAGAATGTGTAGTTCTTAAACGGCCCACCAGCCACTTTATCTTCATTCTCCCACAAGCCTTCGGTTATCTGTGCCGGTCTGCCCAGATAAGTATCTCTAAAAGAGAAGAGATACTTATCTACAACTTTGTCACCCCCATAATATGTCGACCCTATGCGATTACGCTCGGAAATAACCCATTCTTCATTTAATAAAGATTCATCGGCTCCTTCAATCCATCTGACAAAAATCCATCTTTCCGGATAAACACGGCGCATCCACAGAAAACCATCTTTGGGGAATTCCTGAGCAATGAAATAATCATGCTGAATACGCATAGACCAATTATAAGTACTCATCAATCTATCTTCAAGTTCTTTCTGTTCTTTTTTCTCGAACATCACCTCTTTCATTCTTTCGGTAATCAGATCATCAAATTTATGATAAATTTCGGATTCATTGTTTATAATTTTCTCTCTTAATGAATCGCGATCCTTGGCAATTAAAATTATCATTAATTGATTCCGGGACCATTGACCTTCCTGAACGATAAGGTAACGCTCACCTCTTTCAACTTGTGCACGAACTTCATCATTAGCAACAACTCCATTTACCAATTCTCCGATACGACCGGTAGATTCCAGTGTTGCCAATAATAAAATATAACGATATTCAGTGTAAGTTTCAAATTCATCGGTATTAACATACCTTAAAGTATATGTGGTCTCCAGTTGCGGCGTCCGTATTATATGCTCCATGGACTTGCGTAATGGATTTTGAACTGCTTCCCAATCATCGGAATCGGCCATAACTGCAATTATACCCTCGGCTTCCCAACCTCTGGGTTTTATACCGCAACCTGTAATCATAAGGGTTACGAGAATAATCGGAATAATGACAATCAATTTCTTCATGTTAAGTTCTCCCTTATAAGTCGTTGTTTATCATTCCTAAAGCTGTAAAAGTTCTGAACTATTCACTTGTAGATTGATTCAACTTGCTACTCTTTCTTAATGCGAAAATAATCCCGCCTGGAATAGCTGTGAAAATTGCAACAACATATGCCATAAATTCAATGGAAAATGCCGTACTTGCGGCAACACCAACTTTGGCCAGGAGAATTTGGCCCAATCTTTCCCTTACACCAAGCCCTCCGAGACTTATAGGAAGAGAGGCAGAAAGGGCAATTATCGGTATCATTACAAAAAAGACAAAAGGTGATAGTGTTACATTAAATGCCTTTGCCAACAAATAATGAGTCATAATTCTAGCTGCCTGTACAACCAGAGCTACTAAAAGAACATGAAACACTAATTTTCCACGCCGCCCAAAACCATGAATTTGCAAATATATTTCTTTCATGGGCTGAGAAAATTTAACAGGCAGCAGACGTCGTAAGATCCAGGCTAAGGGTCTGGCAACTCTTCGGCTGAAAAGAACAAATATTGCCGCCAACCATCCGGCAACAAGTATGACCATGAATAATTGCATACGGGAGCCGGCAACATTTTTCATCATCAACCACGGCCAACTGAATATGGCAAGAGAAAACATGACAAACAGGCCAGCAAATCTATCAAGAAAAACTGTGGATACTGCGGCGGCTCTCTGTCCTGAACTACGATGAATATCAACCATTCTG
>JAGLOF010000050.1 GCA_023139105.1 bacterium | reverse complement strand
AAGTTATTGAAAAAAAGACCGGTAAAATAATATTTTAATACATGTGTATAAGGCAGATGAACACTCTCACTGCGCAATAGAATTTGCCATTGCATGCTGCCAAGAAAATGGCTGGCCAAAAACAACATTATAGCACTTAACAGCCATATGATTTCCATAGCGGCAATCTCATTTGCAACGTTTCCAAGCCCGATATTGGCTAAAGCCAGGTAAATCAAAAATGCACTTACCGCAATCTTTAGAGCTGTCATCCACCTGGAATTCATACTATTTCCTGTTCAATGAGGTAGCAGTAATACGATGTCCCAGAAAAAAAGCCAAGGCAACACTACCACGATACATACGATGCAAGAGTATATTTTCATTTATTTTGCGATAACTAATATTTATCTTTCTCCACATGAAAATTTGTCTCATTCTAATTAGAGCTTCACATCCACCCTTAACCACCGCTGCTGCCCGCTTCCAATCTCTTGATAGCAATGCCCATACGAAAGTCATCAATTCCAAAAGAATGCGTATAGGAATTATCCAGCATAATGTTGGAAATGTAAGATTTCTAAACAGCATAAACCAGCTATTACGATGATTAAACGCCATCTTTTGCAGAGAGTCTGTTGCCAGAGTGCCTCCGGTTTGATGTTTTACCATTGAAGATGCGACTACGGCAATTCTATATCCCGCCCACTGCAAACGCCAATCCAGATCAATTTCTTCCATGTGAGCAAAAAACACCTCTTCAAGAACACCTACTTCATCTAATGCGGTGCGCCTAAGCATACATGCAGCACCGGTTGCCCAGAAGATATTATGAGGCCACTGGTCATATTGGCCTTGATCTGTTTCCAATTGATCAAACATTCTTCCCCTGGCATAGGGATATCCAAAAATATCTATCTCTCCACCAGCGGCTCCACAATAATCAAATGTGCCGGGACTATCTATTGAATGCATTTTGGGCTGTACGGCCGCAAGTGTCTTATCTTGCAACATCATCGAGATCATGGGTTCCAGCCAGCCGAGTGTAACTTCTGTATCATTATTAAGAAATACAACAAATGGTGCATCTGAATATTTGAACCCCAGGTTACAACCACCTGCATAGCCAAGATTTTCATGGGCCTTGACAATTCTTACATTTTCAAAGCTGCTGACTACTGCAATGCTATTATCAGGGCAAGCATTGTCAACAACAGCAATATCCAGTTCTCCTGAATAGCCTGCAAGCTGCAACGACTCCAGACAACGATGCAGGATATCATAACCTTTCCAGTGCGGTATGATAACAGAGACTTTCGGCAATTCCTTGTACATGTGGATTATCCGGTATTTTAAAGGATGAGATATTGCCGGTTCCTGCAACATCTCATCCCAATTAATTCATTACATCTGTATACTTTGCTCTATCAGTCAGATGATATTGAATCTTTATCAGCCATCTGTTTTAATATTTGTAATTGCTGCACTGCCCCGGTATCTCTGGGATTACGCATTATATGTTCTTCAAGAAGCAAAATAGCTTTATCATAGTCTTTCATTTGACGATAGGCCATTATCAGGTCACCTAATATTTTGATTTCACCGGGATTATCCCGATGGAGTTCTTCTAATATTTTAGCACCTTTTTCATATTCATGAAGATAATTTATATGAAAGTATGCAGCACTATACTTATCTTCACGGCTAACCTGCACACCTTCTACCAAATTTTGTGAACGTTTATCAAATCCGGAGTCTTCTCCCATACGTTTATATAACTCGGAGATTATTAGTGCACCGTATTGTGAAGCAAAGGGTATATTCTCTTCAGGAATCCTGTCTTCCATAGCTTCAATTGCAGCTCTGGCCTTGTCTTTCTGATCTGTCTGTAGATAATGATGAGTTAACTGCTGGAAGGCGGAACGATAATTTTGAAGCAACTTTATTGTATTAGTGTTAAAATACACATCAGGATCCTTGAACCCTCTGTACTGATATTTATCCAGGACATTCGCTGCAAGCACTTCTTCATTAATCGTATCAGGTTTATATGGCATTATGCGGTATGCCAAACCATCCATACGCAGATGCTCATCCATGCCCAGCATACCGTTTCTGGCAACTGTTACTGCAAAATAGACAGGTCTCTTCCATTGATTAGCCAGCAGTATGCGCAAGACCATCAAGTCCTGTACTTTTAGAAGAGAGGCTTTACCAACATTCCACGTGGGCTTAAGCTCCCATATGATATCCTCTTTCAAAGTAGGGATTTCTTTTTCAGAAAGAGTAGGCTCCAAACTGTTACGAATGGATTCCGAAACCGGAACACGCATCTGCTGCGTCTCCCACATTATTGGCTGCAAAGACTCAATCTGCTTTTCTGAGAGCCCCATAGGAACACGCGGCTCTTCATTTTTCAATTGTTTGATATACCAATGAGTATTAAGCAGAGAAAGATTTACAACCCTGACATCTTTGCGAATGCCCTCAACCTCCTGAAGATACCAGAGCGGGAATGTATCATTATCACCATTTGTGAAAATAATTCCATCTTTTTCACAGGTTTCCAGGATATTGTATGAATAATCCCAGGCAACATAATTACCTGAACGATCATGTGATTCAAAGTTAACAGCAAATAAATTCAATGGTACGGCTATAAAAAGTACTGCCATTGCAGCACCATAGACAATCTTTTTAAATAGATCGCCCTTCTTTTTCAATCCTTCGGTAAGCCACTCCAATACACCAGCCATGCCAATACCTACCCAGATAGCAAATGCAAAGAATGCACCTTCATATGAGTAATCACGCTCACGGGGCTGCGGGTTTTTCTGGTTCAAGTAGATGATAATTGCATAACCTGTTATAACAAAGAGGATAAATACAATTAGTGCGCGTTTCCAATCTTTGTAAAAATGATGTACGGCACCCCATAGTCCTACAATAAAGGGAAGGCCATAAAGACCACGGAAACTGATGACATCAATAATTCTGTCATGGTTATCAAGCATCACGCCCTTACCAATGAAATTCCATCCGAAATATCGTGTAAACATAAAATGAATCTGATATCCCCAGAAACTGGCTTTCCTTTTCATAAAGGTCAGCAGCAACTCCTCTTCACCGTATTGCTTCCTGGCAAGATAATCCTGCATACCCTGCCATGTTGACGGATTGTTCTCATTAATTGGAGGAGACATGTTTGCACGGATATATATAATTAAATATGTAGAGTATGCAATAGCCATCAAGATAGGTATCACCCACCATGCTGCAAATACACTTTTATCTTTTCTGTACATCCATGCAAGTGTACCCAATACCCAGAGTCCACCAAAAATTTTGAGGAACTGTCCTGCCTTGGCTTGATGTGCTATAAGCTGCCGGTAATCCATTGTGCCGGGATCATACTGATAGAACAACACATAAAGTAACATTGGCACCGCTGCCTGAATAGTCAAAAGCAGCAGTAAACGCTTTACCTGCAAATTTTCATGAAAAATTGCCACCAACAAAACTACCGGAAAAGCAAGAATATTTAGCAAATGAACGCCGGTTGCCAATCCAAATAGATAGAAGATGAAGAAGATTAGAAGCATCCCACCTTTTTCCTTGGAATGTTCTCCCCAATAAAAGGCCAGCCATACAACTGCGGCCGTGAAGAACATGGATAATGCATATACTTCAGCTTCAACCGAATTAAACCAATGGCTGTCAGTAAATGCAAAAGCGAGCGCGCCAAAAGCCGCAGAACCGAATATAATAAGACGGTCTTCCCAGGTGCGTGGTGTACCTCTCCAGCGGCGTATCAATTGTGCGATGATTAAAAAGAGGAATAGAATCGTTCCCGCGCCAATGAAGGCCGAAAAGAAATTGATGCGCAGACCAATATCTCCTACCAAAGGCAGCTGTGTCATCACCCTGCCGATGAGTAGATATAGCGGTGCACCGGGAGGGTGCATTACTGAAAGTGTGTAAGAGCAAGCTATAAACTCTCCACAATCCCAGAAAGATGTAGTTGGAGCGATGGTTCGTAGATAAGCGATTAGCGATATCAGGAATACAGCACCTGCAATAAACCATTCTAAACGCTTGTTCAAATCCTTGTTGCCAAAATTCATGAAGGCCTCCATAAGGGTTCCGGTCTTCTTCTAAAGAGTGATATTAACCAACGGCCAAAAGACCAATTTTATTACTGTATTTTTTTCTGAGCCTTTGTGCAAGTTCCGCATGTTCAGGCTTTATAAGATTCGGATCATTCTCAACCAGCAGATATGCAGATCGCCTGGCTTTCTCGATAATGGCGATATCCGTAGTGAGGTCTGCCAGTATAAAGGGAAGTGTTCCGCTTTGACGTGTTCCCAGGAGTTCACCTGCACCGCGTATTTCAAGATCTGCTTCTGCAATTTCAAAACCGTCACAAGTTCGCACCATTGTATTCAGGCGTTTGAAAGCATGATCCGTCACACTTTCAATCGAGAGTAATATGCATGTAGAACGATGGATACCACGTCCCACTCTGCCTCTGAGTTGATGCAATTGAGGAAGACCGAATCGTTCCGAATGTTCAATTAACATAACTGAAGCATTTGCTACATCCACACCAACTTCAATGACCGTTGTTGAGACAAGGATTTTAATCTCTCCTGCCTTAAAAGAATGCATGATAGCCTCTTTTTCTTCGGCTTTCATTCTTCCGTGCAGTAATCCGAGTTTAAAATCCTTAAACGTGGTTTTACTTAATAATTCATAACCGGCGGTTGCATCTGCCAGATCGATTTTCTCAGATTCCTCTACCAGGGGATATACAATATATGCCTGCCGCCCCGCATTGACTTCATCTCTAATGAAATCATAAATTGCCGACCTGGCATCTTCCTTACGCCAGGCTGTACGGATAGGCTGACGTCCCTTGGGCAATTCATCTATTACGGAGACATCAAGATCTCCATATAATGTCAAAGCAAGCGTCCTGGGAATGGGTGTGGCTGTCATGACAAGTACATGAGGTCTCTTGCCTTTATCTCTTAAGGCCGCCCTCTGCATTACACCAAAACGATGCTGCTCATCAACAACAATGAGCCCTAATTTGAAAAAATCTACACCCTCTTGCACCAAGGCATGAGTTCCAATAGCAATCTGCGCTTCACCGGATAGAATAGCCGCCAAAATCGGACGTCGAACTGCGACTCGCTGATTGCCTCTGAGTAGTACCACCTTGATGCCCATAGGCTCAAGCCAGTCCTTTAGTGTCAGATAGTGCTGCTCGGCCAGTATTTCCGTAGGTGCCATCATGGCAGCCTGAAATCCATTTTCAACGGCCTTTAACATGGCGATAATTGCTACCAAAGTCTTACCCGAACCCACATCACCTTGAATCAAACGATTCATGGGGCGACCGGAAACTAGATCGGCCTCTATCTCTCCGATAACACGATTCTGTGCGCCTGTGAGATCAAAAGCCAGTGATTGGAGCAATATCTTGACATTATCTCCGCGATTATCAAAGGTATAACCGGTTTCAGGACGTGCAAGAGAGACTCTTTGAACGGCCAAAGCCAGTTGCATTGCAAAAATTTCATCAAACTTTAAACGGTCTCTTGCAGCTTCCAGAGCGTCCCAGCTCTCAGGAAAGTGTATCTGCCGCAATGATTCTGTTAATGTACATAACTTGTTTTTCTTTAGCAACTCATCAGGCATGTAATCAGAGATGTCTGCTTCCAGATGATTTACACAATAATGAAGCAATCGTCTGAAACCACGGCTGTCAAGTCCTGCACGGCTCAATGTTTCCGTAGACGGATACATGGGAATAATACCCCGCGTATGAACCGTATCAGAGTCATCATCTCCCAGGCGGTCATACTCGGGATGCACCATCTGTCTGCCGCGATACTGAGTGATCTTGCCGCTGAATGCCACCAGCTGGCCCGTTTTAAAAGATTTATCCAGGTAGGCGACACCCTGAAACCATATACATTGAAGCAGGCTGCCCGAACCATCATCAAGATGCACTACAAAACGGCTACGCCTGCCGCGCTCTATACCGCAGGCCAGTACCTTACCAACAACAGTAGTGTCATCACCTGCCTGCAATTGACGAATCTTCTTAACACGCTGCCTGTCCAGATAACGGCGCGGATAGTGCTGCAAGAGATCGGCAACAGTAAAAATACCGGCTTTCTCCAGGTGTTCGGCTCGTCGTGGCCCCACGCCTTTTACAAATTGAACGGCAGTTTCAGGATTCAGGCGTGCATCAACCATTCAATTACCATTTACTCAGTATTGTATATGTAATAGTAACATCTTTCCGTGCCGGAACTTTAACATCAAAATAGAAATTTGAAGAATCCTTTATTTCAAATTCATGGCTATGAGCCTTAATTTTCCAACTGCCCCATGCATGTTCCGACGCACGCATAATTACATCATCATCTTTATGATTTTTCAACACAATTTCAATTTGTTCTTCCCGTGACCTGTCAGAGGGGCGTGTCTGCTCTACCACACGGCGGCTGCCCTTTAAATCAAATGCATAACCCATTGTAATCCTGACATCCTCATCACGAGGTGTATGATCTATTCTATCTTCACCGATAAATTCCAGAGATCCGTCATCATCTGCTTTATACACCCTCAACTTGCCCTTTGGCAGAGGCATGCCTAAACCTGATTTCTCTCCATTAAAGAACTCCAGCATAACAGCGACCTTGTCGCGCTGCCTTGCCCCATCGTAGATAAATCTCTTTGTAACAGGAGTTGTTGCAGATGGAAACAGCGAAATCTGCTTGATCTGATTCTGTTTCAATGTTGCAGGACGGCCCAGAGTATAGAGATGGTATTCAAAGAATGATTTTTCCTGAAAGCCTGCAGCTCTGGGTGCGGCTTTTAGCGCATACTCAACATTATCTTCAGAAAACTGTGATCCCTGCCTGACCAAGTTGATCTTGCCTGCTACTAATTTCAAAGTTGCATCTGCATATGTTGCACCCGAACGATTATCAATCGAAACCCATGCAGACAGATCCATAACATTATCATTTTTACCAACTACGGCAACATACTCGGCATGCCATGAGATTCCCGAAGTTAAATAACTGATCTCCGTTGTTTGAGCTGCCTTGCCCAGGTTATCGACTTTCCAGATTAGAGTAGGCCGCGTTATCAAACCTTCTGGTAAGGCAGGAAAATCAAAATGTTGAATTCTTGCTCGACTAATAATTCTGATATGACCATCATCCTGCTTGAGAATAACATCATTGGCACTGCCCAGCAACACTCCTTCGAAAATCTCCCCGTTCTGCATTACGATACGGATTTGCTGATCAATATACTTTGCCATGATCTTCTGTGTGCCTACAAGATCATATTCAAAGTTCTGCTCCAGAATTTTCAACTTACCCGGAGATGTTATTGACTTAAAATGCACTGAAGTGGGATCTATCTGAGCCGCTACATCTGTAAATGATATCTCAGATTGTCCCTTATTGATCTTTAATTTGCGAACTTCGCGAACTAAAGCCCTGTTCTGATTATATACAGTAAGTGAGACCTCCTGTGCGGCCAAGGATAAGGGTATGAGTACTATCAACATTAATAATCTTTGCATCCTGTCCTCCCCTGCTAATTGTTGGTTGATATTTTAAAAGTTCACCGCATGGATCGCATAAAATCATTATTTTTCCAATGTCTGCATCGTCGCACGCAATGTCTTGACACGGCCGGACCACTCTTCCTGTTTCTCACGTTCTTTCTGTACAACGTCCTTTGGCGCACGGTCGATAAAACTGTCATTGGATAGTTTTTTATCGAGTCCGATAAGCAGACCTTCCATACGCTTGATCTCCTTGGCCAGACGCTCTTTTTCAACATCAATATCGATAAGGCCACCCAGAGGCAGGTAGATTTCCATCTTTCCTACAAGAGCAGTTGCTGCCTGTAATGGTTTTTCAACGCCGGGACCGGCCTCAAGGTTCTCTACTGCTGCTAATCTTTTCAAAAAAACTTGTGATTTCTGTAATAACTGCGCCGAATCAGCATCAGTATTGACCAGCAGATCAGCCTTTTTATCTTTTGGAATATTCATTTCACCACGGATATTACGTACTGCGCCAATAACATCGCGCAGCAATGCAAACTGCGTCTCCGCTGCATGATTGATAAACTTCTTATTCGTTTTCGGATAAGCCGCATTTATAATAGATCTTTCAGAATTACAATTGGTAAGTGTCTGCCAGATCTCTTCGGTGATAAAGGGCATCAACGGATGCAGCAAACGCATTATATTTTCCAGTACATGATACAGAACAGTCTGAGCCATCTTCTTTTCATCACTCTGCTCAGTATTAAATAAACGCGGTTTTACCAGTTCAAGATACCAATCACAAAATTCACCCCAGATAAAATGATACATAGCCTTTGTAGAATCATTGAACCTGAATGCCTGCATGTCCTGCCTTACCTCTGCAATAACAGATTGAAGCCGCGATAAAATCCACTGATCGGTAATGTCTAATTTTTCAATTTCAATAGATTCAAGCGAAGGCAATTCGCCGGCATCTTCAAGATTCATCAGCACAAAGCGTGATGCATTCCATAATTTATTGGTAAATTTCTGACCCAATTCTACAAGTGTATGATCAAAATGTATATCACCTCCAAGAGGCGTTAAATAAACCATTGTCATGCGGATTGCATCTGCACCATAAGCTGGAAGGCCTTGCTTGTATGAAGGATTATCTTTTGCAAAAGGTGCGACTGTCTCTGCATCAGCACCGTTAATAAGCCACAGGGGATCAGGTGAATTACCCAGAGATTTAGACATTTTGCGACCATTGAGGTCACGAATCATGCCATTGAAATATACATCTGTGAATGGCACATCATCCAGGAATTCAAGAGATGCCATTATCATGCGGGCAACCCAGAAAAAGATTATATCAGGCCCTGTAACAAGGGCATCACCTGGGAAAAATGATTTCAAATCATCTGTCTGCTCAGGCCAGCCTAAAGTGCTGAAGGGCCATAACCAGGAAGAAAACCATGTATCAAGGACATCGGGATCCTGCACTAATTGTTTGCTGCCACACTCCGGGCACTCAGAAGGTTCGGTGCGGGAAACAAAATCATGACCCTGATCACAGGTCCATACCGGTATGCGGTGTCCCCACCATATCTGACGGGAGATACACCAGTCACGTATATTTTCCAGCCAATGAAAGTATGTCTCCTCCCAGTGTGCCGGATGGAATTTAATACGACCGCTGCGAACAGCTTCAAGAGCTGGTTTAGCCAGTGGTTCCATACGTACAAACCACTGGTCAGAAAGGTTTGGTTCCACTACCGTATTACATCGATAACACTTGGGAATAGGTGTAATTCGCGGCTCGACGCTACGTAAAAGCCCCAGAGCCTCCAAATCCTCAACAATTTTATTACGGGCTTCAAAACGATCCATACCTTTGTAATTACCGGCATTATCGTTCATTTTTCCATTATCATCCATGATCTTAATCATCTCAAGATCATGGCGTTTTCCAACTTCAAAATCATTAAAGTCATGGGCAGGCGTAATTTTTACAGCACCACTACCCTTTTCAGGATCTGCATGTTCGTCAGCAATAACAGGAATAAGGCGACTTGTTAGCGGCAAGCGCAAATTTGTGCCGATAAGTTCTGCATAGCGGCTATCTTCAGGATGCACTGCAACTGCCGAATCACCCAACATGGTCTCAGGCCTTGTTGTAGAGACAATTATATGCTTATCAGTGCCATCAACAGGATATGCAATGCTCCAGAAATAGCCATTAATATCATGGCTGGGAGCTTCTTCATCGGCAAGAGCCGTATGGCAGCGCGGACACCAATTAATAAGGCGGCGTCCCCTGTAGATCAGATCTTTTTCATAGAGGCGGATGAAAACTTCTTTAACAGCCTCAGACAGCCCTTCATCCATTGTAAAGCGTTCACGCTCCCAATCGCATGAAGCACCAAGTTTACGCAACTGCTGAAGAATTATCCCGCCATATTTTTCTTTCCACTCCCACACATGCTCAACCAATTTCTCTCTTCCCAAATCATGCCGCGTGAGATTTTTCTCTTTTAGTGCTGATTCAACCTTGTTCTGTGTGGCTATACCGGCATGATCCGTACCGGGTAGCCATAAAGCCTCACATCCATCCATACGCTTCCATCGGATTAGCAGATCTTGTATGGTATTATTGAGAATATGACCCATTGTAAGCATGCCGGTGACATTGGGAGGCGGAATCATGATAGTATACCGCGGCTTGGAAGACTTGGCGTCTGCATGAAACAAACCTTTATCCATCCAATGTTTATACCATCTGGCTTCTACACTTTTGGGATCATATATTTTATCAAGGATTTTCATAGATAAATATCTCCGAATAAACTATTAACTTTTTACAACAACATTAACTTTAATAAGAACTGTAAAGTTACTGAATTTACTATATGTTGTCAACTTTTTTAATCACGTTTGATCAGTTAAATCCGGATTTAAGGTTGAATCAGGTGGGGACACTCATTCACAACCGGTATTGCTGATTAATATTAATCAAAAATTACATCAAGGCGTATCCTTGAATCGCAAGGAATAGTAACAAATCGAAGCCAAAAGATTTTTTCACTTCCCGGAACCTTTACGATTCGTCCGGCGTATCAATACTAAAATCATATTCACAAACATGCATGGAGATTAAAAATGTTACGAAAATCACTGGGTATAGGATTAGCATTATTATTTATATCATCTGCTTTTGCCGGAGATATTAAATGGAATACAAATTTTGAAGAGGCAAAACTTCAAGCCTCAAAGGAAGAGAAAATAATTTTACTTAATTTCACAGGTTCCGACTGGTGTGGCTGGTGTTTCAAACTCAGAGATGAAGTCTTCAAACTGGAAGCATTTAAGACATACGCTCAGGAAGAGCTGATTCTGGTAGAAGTTGATTTCCCCAAAAGAAAAGCTTTAGACGCAGATGTGAAGAAGCAAAATAAACTATTGGCCGAAAAATACGGTGTTCAAGGATTTCCAACAATTCTTGTATTGAATTCAAAAGGTGAAATAGTTGCCAAGACCGGATACAAACGCGGCGGTTCACAGAATTATGTAAATCACCTGAAATCATTGATCGCTCAATACAACACTAAATCAGTACCTGAAAAGAAATAGTCTGTTGCATAAATAAAAAAAGCTGTCTGTTTAGAAATATTCAGTTTTAATCAACGGGTTATTATCATCTATATTCTTTTGTTTTTCCCTCTGTGAGCTTGGTGTTCTTTGTGCGAGTGCTCTTTACTTATCGGGATGTTTGAACTACAGTTCCTGCTGAGCCCTGAGGAGACTGCCGCGGTTGCCTAAAGAGCAGGCTCCCTCGCAGAGACAGGCGTTGACGGATGTCATTTCAAACCCTGCTCTTCAGGGTGAGAAACTTGAGATCCTGAAACAAGTTCAGGAAGACATAAATATTACCACCTCATGTTACATGCATTTGTGACAGGCAATGCTACTTTTTTTCGCACAAAGCTCACGGAGGACACAAAGAAGAACAAAAGAATGAACCACAGAAAAGACGGAATATACAAAAAAAAACCAATGCAAAATTTGGACATATCAAGATATTATTAACCCATTGTGTAAAACTATGCCAAGTGTGCACTGTATTCTTTGCATACGACCTTTAGAAACTATCATTTGGAATTTGGAATTTGCTATTTCTCCCCCACCACCTCAAGCATATAAGAGTAGCCATCTACTTTATCCTCTGCTTTGAGATAATTAGTAATATATTGTCCGCAATTAGAACCTATTTCATTCTCTTCCCAATCTCCAATAGAAAGAATGACATCATAACCGGCCTCACGCATACGGTCAATAACAGGATAATCAGTAGCCTTACGATGCACATGAGAATCGAGACCATGCTCTTTTGCTCTTGCAGTTGGATTAACAGGAGTAACTTTTACAAGGAATATTGATGGATCAAAATATTTAAGCATTATATCAGGATCAACAGGCTGCCCTTCTGCCAGTGCAAAATTCAAGGTAATCTTACGCCCCTGCTCCTGATAAAAATCTGCACCGTAATCGGCTATTGCAGAGAAAGACCATTTTTTTATCGGTATCAGCCAATCCCGTCTCTTTTCATCAGTAGTATGAATAGAAAACTGCATCTGAAATCGTTCTGCATAAATTGACTGTTTTATATCTATCAAATCCTTGAAAAACCGATCTGCCGACGCTGGTGCTATAGTAGACAGTGTCGGAAGAAGTCCCGGAGCCGTGTATTTTTCAGGCAGCACTCTTAAAAAATCCAAAACAGCCGGATTAAGTGCCGGTTCACCCATGCGTGCAAGTTGAATTTTAAACTTGGGAACGGGAATTATACCATCAGGGTATCTATTACTTATCATAATATCAACCTGGCCGAGCAAATCTTCAAGTGATACAATACCTCTATAGAACTGTCCTGCATCACAGAAACGGCATTTAACAGGACAGCCGTACAGCGTTGAAATTATAAGCACCCACTTTTCAGATTGTGGTATGGGCGGCTGGACAGATTCTACAAATTCCAGTGGTGAACCCTCACCATTTTCAGCGATGTATACAGTTGCAACATCAGATTGAACTGTTTTCTGTTTCAAATGAATCAAGTAACTTCCTCTAATTTCTCACAAATTTTCATGGCCACTCTTAGCCCGTCACCAGCTGCAATAACAGCTTGACGATAATGACCGTTAATTACATCGCCTGCAAAGTGGCAATGAGCATGCTCTTCCCAATATCCTGTTCTATCACCTGTAAACTCCAGAGCAGGTTTCCGGCCGATAGCAACGAGTACACCTGCGCATTCGACAGTCGTATTTTCCCCGATGAGCCTGAGACCGGACGCAGTAGTTTCAATACTCTTAAGAGAGAAATCATCAATTATGCTGATGTTTGAAATATCTGCTGCACGGCGCAAGAGAAGCGGAAGACAGCATGGCCGGCTTCTCATACAAATAGTTACCGAATGACTTGCAGATAACCTGATAGCATAATCAAAGGCTGCATCTCCCCCGCCAATTATGGCAATACGTCCGTTCATAGTATCTACTGTGAACGGATCGTTGAAGATAAGCTTTTCTGTGGCTCCAGGCAAGTCGATTTCACAAAATTTTTTTGGCCGTGTTCCTGTTGCAATAATGATATGACGGGCCGATAGAGTCTCTTCATCTGCTTGAACACTGATGGAGTCTCCATTATCAATAAGGCCGCTGACTCTGGCACGCTTGATACGTATATCAAGACTTTTGAGGTGAGTATTAAAATGACCGGCCAGATCCCTACCGCTGATACCTCCGGCAAAGCCTGGAAAGTTTTCAACCAAGTGTGCATGATGAAGAAGCCCGCCCACTCTCTCCTGCTCAATAACCAGTATATCTTTACCACTTCGGCATAAGTGGATTGCAGCACTTGCGCCGGCAGGGCCTCCGCCAATAATTATCACATCTTTCATGAGTTAAGGCATGCCTAATTTATCAATCAGCTGATTTATAGTGACCAGAGTAGCAAAACCATGGCTGAGATTAATCATACTTGAACGATGAAATAATTCATTATAAGTAGCTGTTCCGTCAACGGGCAAAAACACATTGAACCCCTGAACAAATGCCGAACGAGATGTTGTCTCACAACATAGATGTGTCATAACACCTGTGACTACAATTTGACGTACATGATTAGCGTATAGGTGCCTGGCAAGTCCGGTTTCATAGAAAGCATCATATTGCGACTTTTTCATTACTTCTACACCAGGTAGTTGAAGTTCATCGATCAAATTACTGCCGGGATGTGTATCTATAATCAGATCACCCCACCACTGGCTCATCATACCGGCATCTGCCGGATCATTTAAATGTTGTGTTAAAATTACAGGTCTTTCATGTTTTAAAAAAAAAGAAATCAGGGTTTTTATTCCCGGGATTATCGCAGATGCGCTGGGTATAAAGGCATGAGAATCCGGTGATAAAAAATATTGTTGCATATCCAGGACCAACAGTGCTGCATGTTTTACATCCGGCATGAAAACTTTAGATCCTTGTGATCTGCCTCCTATCCCATGTAACATATCCTGTGCCTTCTGAGAAATTGTCTCTGAGTTCCAATATGTCTCTTTCATTCCCGCCCCCTTTTTAATAAGGATTAAATCACATAATAATTTAACCACCTTTGCTCCGTGTGTCAATACTATAAATAAGATAAAAAGATAAATACTTGCTTTTTTAATACAAAAAGACCATATTTTATAATCTTGGCATGTAAATAGTATTATGCAGCATCCGTAATAACTCTAATATGTATCTCTAAATGCTTTAATCGGATTGATGAACTTAATCCTGGTTACCAAACTTTATTTGGTTTGATAACCGAATTAGGGGAGAAACTGCGTTTCATGGTAAGGACGGGTGGGCGAGTTCTTTTATCGAGGAAAAAATATCATGCATTCTGATCAGGCATCATTCCATTTTTGCAATGACTTTCAGTTCTCATTACCAATATGGATAAATAAATTACTGCCAAGTCAAGATGAAGCCATCCCGGATCCCCAAGAAAGAATGAGCATTGCCATAAATCTGGCACAGCATAATATAATACATAAATGTGGCGGCCCCTTTGGTGCCTGTGTGTATAATGCCGATACACACAAGATAATTGCTCCCGGAATAAACCTCGTTCTCTCAGAACAATGGCCTGCCGGTCATGCTGAAATCATCGCTCTTACATTAGCTCGTCAAACTTTGGAACGAGAACAACAACATGGGATACCACTTGAACTTGTAACCAGTTGTGAACCCTGTATGATGTGTATGGGTGCTTCATTATGGTTTGGAGTCAAGCGTATCTTAATTGCTGCCCGAGGAGAAGATGCCGAAGCTATCGGTTTTGATGAAGGGCCCAAGCCGGCAGACTGGGCAAACGCCTTCACACAAAGGGGCATTGAGGTAGAACAGGATATCCTGCGTCCCAGAGCCATACAACTCTTTCATGAATACAATAAACAGGCTGGTAAAATTTATAATGCAGGAGAATTATAACAAAATTTAAAAAATTCAATCAATATCAGAATTGTTCAGGAACAAGCAATCCGTAATTTCGTAAAAAGAAATACCACTTATAGTACATCCGGATAGTTTTAACGGAGGACACTACAATGTTTAAATTTCAAACGGCTTGGCAAAAAGAGGGACTAATTCTGACAAATAGATTTGTAGCATACCTTCCTAAAAATGCCCTATGTTTTAAAACCGGTAAAAATTACATAAAACGATTAGAGATTGGCTTCATTGGAAGCTTATTATTAGTAACCATGATCTTTATCACATGGAAAAAACTAGAACACAATACTATATTGAAAAAGAATGTTTTATCAGAATTGGTAGTTGAAGATATTCCGCAAACCAAGCAAATGCTGCGTACAGCAGCTCCCAAATTGCCAACCATACCGGTAGCATCGGAAGATGAGTCACTGCCTGATGATGAAACAATAGATTTTACTGATCTTGACATTGCGGCTGAACCACCTCCCCCGCCACCGCCTCCCAGTGATAGTGATATGGATGTCATGTTTGTCGCTTTTGATGAACCACCAAAACCTGTAGGTGGATTTGCTGCTATAAAACGAAGCGTCATTTATCCTGAAATTGCCCAAAAAGCCGGCATAGAAGGTACTGTTGTTCTTAATCTCAGGATTTCATCAAGCGGAAGTATTGACGAAATACGTATTGTTCAATCTATTTTTGAAGCTTTGGACAAAGCTGCTGAAGCAGCTGTTAGAAGTGTTAAATGGCTCCCGGCAAAACAACGGGAAGAACCTGTTGCAGTATGGTATGTAGTACCTATCGAATTTAAATTAAGAGCCGCTACAAAACGTTAATTGCTTCTCAATTATTTCCAGGCCAGAAGGAAAATTCTTGCTTTTCCGTCTGGTCTGAACTATATTTATCCCACTTCTAACCCACCTTTTCATCAGTTTTAGCGAGGTTGTATCTTGGATGAATTTACAATGTTTCAGCTAATCGCCGAAGAGCTGTCTATTCGGCCCAATCAGGTAAAAAATACAGTTGAATTATTGGATGACGATAATACAGTCCCATTTATTTCACGATATAGAAAAGAAGTCACAGGCAGCCTGGATGAAGAACAGATCCGTGCCATTGAGGACCGCATAAAATATCTGAGAACTCTTGAAGAGCGGAAGAAAACCGTACTAAAATCTATTGCTGATCAGGAAAAACTAACGCCTGAGCTGGAAGCACGCATCATACAAGCACAAAAACTTCAAGATGTTGAAGACCTCTACCGGCCCTACAAACCCAAGCGGCGCACCCGGGCTACAATTGCCAGGGGCAAAGGCCTGGAACCATTGGCAGAAACAATTTATGCACAGGAACAGATCACCGGTGATGTTGAAGAAATTGCTGCAGCTTACATTAATGAAGAAAAAGGTGTTACATCTGTAAAAGAGGCACTGGCAGGTGCCCGTGATATTATTGCAGAGATGATTTCAGACAATGCCGATATACGCAAGATTATCCGTGAAACATCTATTGCTAATGGTATGCTGGCATCTGAAGCGGCAGACGAGCAAGTTGCAGCCCGTGATTATGAAATGTATATGGAATTCAAAGAGGCTGTTAAAAGTGTTCCACCATATCGTATTCTTGCCATTAACCGCGGAGAAAAAGAAGAGGCTCTCTACGCATGGATTGAGGTTGATGAAGAAAAAATGGTTGGACTCATTGAAAAACACATAATCACGAATACTCAATCTATATTTATTGAAGAACTTAAGATTGCCGCCGCAGATGCATATCAGCGACTAATTTCACCGGCCATACAAAGAGAGTTACGCCGCACGCTTACCGATAAAGCCGATGAACACGCTATTGATGTCTTTGCCCGCAACCTGCGTGCACTTTTAATGCAACCGCCTTTAAAGGATAAGTTTATTTTGGGAATTGATCCTGGCTACCGCAGCGGTTGTAAAGTTGCAGCTATTGATATAACCGGTAAATATCTGGAAGGTGAGACAATCTACCCTCATCCTCCCCAGAAACAATGGGATCGCTCCAAAGCTGTCATCCATAAATTTATAAAAAAATACAATATGGATATTATCGCCATTGGTAATGGTACGGCCAGCCGGGAAACCGAGCAGCTTGCAGCCGAGATATTGACTGAAACTGAAAATGATCTGTACTATACAATCGTTAATGAAGCCGGTGCCTCTGTCTACTCAGCCAGTCCTGTTGCAAGAAAAGAATTTCCGGATCTTGATGCATCAATGCGCGGCAATATATCTATTGCCAGACGGCTGCTTGATCCGCTTTCCGAGCTGGTAAAAATTGATCCACAATCCATTGGAGTAGGACTCTATCAGCACGATGTAGACCAGAACAACCTTTCGGAATCACTTGATCATGTAGTTGAATCATGTGTTAATGCCGTAGGAGTTGATTTAAATACGGCCTCGGCATCACTGCTAAAATATGTAGCCGGTATCAATAACCGCGTTGCAGAAAATATAGTTAAATACCGTGAAGAACATGGTCGTTTTGTCAATCGTGATCAGTTAAAAGCGGTTAAAGGATTAGGTGCCAACAGCTATACTCAGTCAGCAGGTTTTTTAAGGATAAGTGACAGTGAAAACCTTTTTGATTCCACAGGAGTACATCCGGAATCCTATGATGCCGCCAATTCATTGCTGCACCATCTTGATCTGAATGTTGATACTGTAAGAGATAACGGTGCAATGATCAAATTAAAATTGAAGACAGCAAATGAAACAATGGACCAGTTGAGTACAATCGTAGGATCAGGCAGAGAGACACTTGAAGATATTATTGATGCTCTTGAAAAACCGGGACGTGATCCGAGAGCAGATATGCCGGCTCCCATGTTACGCTCTGATGTTCTATCCATGAATGATCTGTATGAAGGCATGGTTCTTAAAGGAACAGTAAGAAATGTTGTTGATTTTGGTGCATTTGTTGATATTGGTGTGAAACAGGACGGCCTGGTACATCTCAGCCAAATGGCCAAACGTTTTGTAAAAAACCCTATGGATGTGGTCTCGGTAGGTGATGTAATTGATGTGAAAATAATGAAAGTTGATAAAGAACGTGGTCGTATTGGTCTTTCAATGATTGTGGACTAAATTGTAATGAGCGTATTTGAAACTATATGCAGTATTCTGGTAATAGGATATTCCGGCATTTTACTCTGGTTGCGAGGAGGCCTGAAGAGACATATTTCACAGCCGCCAGCCGAATTACCCGCTATCAGCCTGATAATTCCGGCTCACAATGAGAGCCATAATCTACCTCAACTTCTGGAGTGTCTAAGTGCTCAATCCTATCCATTACATAGATTACAGATTATCCTGGTAGATGACCGTTCCGAGGATGATACAGGCTATCTGCTTAATCAATACGCTGCTCGCCATGCTCATGTGCTGGCCCTTAGTATAGAACAAACACCTGCGGGATATTCACCAAAAAAACATGCCATTCAAACAGCCATTAATCATGCAACAGGCAGTATTATAATAACATCAGATGCAGACGGACGCCCCGGGCCGCAATGGCTCAGTTCCATAGTTACAAATTTTAATTCGGATACAGATGTGGTACTGGGATACGCACCTTACCGCACTGACGGACCCTTTAATTCACTTTTTCACAGATGTCTGGCACTGGAGTATTTCTCTCTGGGTGCAGTAGCGGCGGCGGCTGTGGGTCGCAATTTTCCTTTGACATCCAACGGCGTAAATTTTGCTTACAGGAAAGATCTTTTCTTTAAAGTAGATGGTTTTGGTGAGACTATCACAGAGTTATCAGGTGATGATGACCTTCTGCTCCATCGCTTCATGCAGTGCGAACATCCTAATGTTCGCTTTGCCATGGATCCCGCTTCGGTCGTACCCAATTCTCCACCGGAAAATCTCAAGAAATTTATACGGCAGCGTCTCCGTTTTTCATCCAAACACCCCGCATATCCGGCATCTGTTCTGGCTCTGCTCGGGTGGATGTATCTCGCCCATGTGGCTCTTCTCACCCTCCTGATAGCCACTATCTTCAACTCTCAATATCTCTTAGTGACAGCTTGTTGCTTCTCCATTCATTATCTGTCAGAATTAGTGTTGATGTCCAGAGCTGCAGGCTTATTAGACAAACGCCCCCTTTTACGTTTTATGCCGTTTATATTCATTCCACATCTGATATACATAGTATGTATCCCGATATTTGCCCAGATTGTTACCAAAAAATGGTGATTGATACCAATTAGGAAGATAAATAGTTATTGACAATTTTATATCCAGTGTGTACCTTTAGGGTCAATAAATTGTTCAAATTTATAAAAAGTATTTTACAACAACAATCAAATCTGCATTGAATTTAATTCATCACTGCAGGTTTTAATTTGTCTGTTGAGCTGTTAATAAAAAAAGGAGTATTACGTGGATCTCTTCCAGAAATGCCATCAATTCACCAGAGCAAAAGAAGCCATGGCGGCTGGTATATATCCCTATTTTCAGGCCATTCAATCCGGCCCGGGGTCAGAGGTAACCATTGGCGGGCGCAATATGATCATGATTGGTTCCAATAATTATCTGGGACTGACAGGGCATCCTAAAGTAGTTGAAGCCGCCGTAAATGCCGTAAAAAAATATGGTACCGGTTGCACCGGATCTCGCTATTTAAACGGTACATTGGATATTCATGTAGAACTGGAAGAACGTCTTGCAAAATTCCTGAAACGTGAAGCCGTTATCTGTTTTACAACAGGACATCAATCCAACCAGGGAGCAATCTCCTCAATCATTGGGAAGAATGATATTGTCTTTACTGACCGTGCTGATCATGCTTCAATTGTTGATGGCACACGTCTCTCTTTTGGCAAGGTTAAAAAATATCGTCATAGTGACATGGAAGACCTTGAACGTGTATTAAAAGCACAGGAAGATAAAGATGTTGGTAAATTGATTGTTACAGATGGTGTATTCAGCATGGAGGGTGATGTAGCAAACCTGCCCCGTATAGTCGAACTTGCTGAAAAATATAAGACTCGGCTCTATGTTGACGATGCTCATTCAGTAGGTGTTATGGGTAAACACGGCAGAGGAACTGCCGAACATTTTGGTCTTGAAGATAAAGTTGACTTGACCATGGGAACTTTCAGCAAATCATTTGCCTCTGTTGGTGGTTATATTGCAGGTGATGAAACGGTTATCCATTACATTAAACACGTGGCTCGTTCACTGATATTCTCCGCTTCACCTCCTCCAGCCTCTGTGGCCACGGTTATAGCCGCACTGGACATACTTGAAGCCGAACCCGAACGTCTGGATCTGCTGTGGAAAAATACCAGAAAAATGAAAAAAGGTTTTGACAGCATGGGTTTCAACACCGGAGAGAGTGCAACACCAATTATTCCAATAAAAATTGGTAAAGATGACGACTGTTTTGCATTCTGGAAACTAATGTTTGAAAACGGTATCTTTGCGAATCCTGCCATAAGCCCTGCTGTCCCACCGGATGAGGCAATTATCAGGACAAGCTATATGGCAACTCATACTGATGAAGAACTGGATCGAGTATTAGAAATTTTTGATGGTCTCGGTAAAAAATTCGGAATTATCTAAGGAAGGCAGTGCATATGTCCAATGTAGAGATTATTTCTGTTCGCAGTAAATCTGAGTGGAAAAAGTTTTTAAAATTCCCTTATCAACACTATAAAGACTATCCCAATTGGGCACCGCCTCTGATAATTGATCAAAAATTTATACTCAATCCAAAAAAACACCCGTTCTATGATCATGGGGAAGTCCAACTATTTTTAGCCGTACAACATAATAAAATAGTTGGACGAGTTGCAGCTATAATTGATCATCTACACATTAAAATTCATAAAGAAAAGATTGGTTTCTTTGGTTTCTTTGAAACAGTTGATGACATTAATGTATCATCAACATTATTAGAAACTGCAGAAAAATGGCTCACAGAACATGGAATGCAGGCAATGCGCGGTCCAATTAATCTATCGATGAATGAGTCCAGCGGCCTCTTGATTAATGCCTTTGATGATAGTCCCCGCCTATTGATGACATATAATCCGGAATACTATATACATCACATTGAATCTTATGGTCTCAAAAAGGAGATGGATTTATTTGCCTACCATGTAGACGGTAAAGAACCGCCTCCTGCTAAACTCGTTCGTGTGGCTGAGAGAATTGAAAAAAAACAGAATGTCACCATCCGGCCGGTTAACATGAAAGTCTATAACGAAGAGATTGAACGAATCTGGGATGTATATAATAAAGCATGGAGTAAAAACTGGGGATTCGTACCATGGACTGAAGCAGAATTTAAACACCTTGCCAAAGACATGAAGACCGCAATTATTCCGGACATGGCATTAATTGTAGAAAAAGACGGTGAACCTATAGCCTTTTCTGTTACTTTGCCAGACATGAACAAAGCTTTGATTAAGACCAACGGACGCCTCTTTCCCACAGGACTGCTTAAATTACTCTATTACCGGAGAAAGATCAATTGGTCACGTATTCTTGTATTGGGTGTAGTTCATGAATTCCAGGGGCATGGCATTGATGCACTGCTATACCTGAAGACATGGAAAAATACTGTTAAGAAAGGTTATTACAACGGTGAAATGTCATGGATACTGGAAAACAATACAATGATGAACAGAGCTGCAACAATGCTTGGCGGCAAATTATATAAAACCTACAGGATATATGAAAAACCTTGTAAATAAAAAAAGGTCCTCCGGTTATTACCAGAGGACCTAACATAATGAAGTTAGGGCGTGCAGCAATGATACTTCCCCCATTTAGCAAATATCACTCTATCCGCAAATCTCCCCATACTTCATCATGCAATTATAGCATATCAAATTAACGGTCTCAATAGTTACTAAATCTATTCCGGACAGCAATCCGGCACTGTCCATTAATCCTGAGAAGCAGCACCATTAAGAAGTTGTTTATCCAATGTATTCGTTACGTTTTCAACATTATTGTCAATAGAGGTTCCATCTGTCATTTTTATACTATTGATACTGAAATGCCCTGCATCATAACAGGAAACTTCTTTTTCATTTGAAAGCATGCTATTTTTTATTTGATCCCTGTAAACATTCTCTTTATGCATATTTTTATCCTTAAATATTGTTCAATTTTTAAGGCAGAGTGTTCAATGTTTTCATTTCTTGTTAATAAACACACTCATTTTACACATAATTAGATTGAAATCTGTCTATACTTTCAATACATGCAACAACCAGGCCATAAATATTTTTTTATTTACGCATTTTTTTTGCAAGACCGTTTAAAAAATTTCTTAGAAATTGATCTCCACATTTCATATAATTTTTATGTTCCTTCTTCCTGAAAAATGCAGAAAGTTCTGATCTGGAAATCTTTACATTAGCCGCCTGCATTATCTCATGCATAATTTCTTCTCTAAGTTCAAGTGCGATTCTCAATTTTTTTAATATCAAATTATTAGTTAGAACTTCTGACTTTTTTTCCTGCTTATTTGATTGTTGATCCCGCATACCACGTCGATCAATAATGAGCCCATCTAAAAAAGCAATCAAGATGACATCTATACAAGCTACAACATCCTGTTCATCTTCTTTTTTCATAATTCCGATAAGCTTCTCTTGTGATATATTCACTCCACTAAGAGCAAATATTTTAATCATCTGCGTATCAGAAAGATTCAAAACATACCGTAACCTGCGTAGAACATCATTATTCAGCATTAATCTACCTCTATATTCTAAACCAATTCTAAATTTCTGTGTCCCTGGTAATTTAAGAAAAACTTATGCGGGCATCAAGAAAACATTGAGAATAATGCTGTTCCTTTCATTTATTGTGCTATCATTACAGAAGATCCTGAAACAAGTTCAGGATGACAGGGCAGGATATTGTCTGATAGACTTTCACCACTTGGTGAGTGAGTCCTGCCGAACAAAAAAAAGATGCCATTGCATCATCTGCAATGGCATCCAAGAGAGAGCCGGGCAGCGTTGAAGCCGGCTGGGGGTTGCGACCTCATCGTTGCTGCCCACAACATCAAATATTCGATGTTGATGTGAAAACTTTCCGGACACATAATTAATAATGCTCTATTGGACATAAGCCGGAAACCTGTCTTCTGTGATGAACACCCTCATCACAAATATTAATACGATAAAGATACTAATAACCCTATAAAAAAAATTAATTCAACTTGCCTGGCTTAAAAATAATGTGATATCTAGTACCATTGTCATTATTGCAAATACACTGGCCCTTAAGCTGATCTTCTGCCAGGATATGTACAAGGCGCAAACCTAATGACCGTGATGTGTCAGCAGTATCTGAAATTCCACAGCCATTATCCCAAATTATCAAATTACACTCCTCATCATCTTGTGAAAAGGAAATACCTATTTTGTCTCTACCATCCTTGCTATCCTTGAAAGCATATTTCAATGCATTAGTAAACAGCTCATTTACTATTAGCCCCAAGGGCACAGCATCATCCATTGCTAATACAACATTGCCGAATTGCATATCTAAAGAAATCTTTGAAGCATCATCAACAAGTGCCTTATAAAGTTCAACTATTAATTCTTTAAGATAATCTTCCATTTCAATATTACTATCTCCACTTGCCCTATACAATTTATGATGCAGTATAGCCATAGATTGAATTCGATGTTGGCATACTTTAAGAGCATTTGACTCAGAACTGTCCACCAAGGTCTGAATCTGCAAATTAATTAAACTTGTAATGATCTGAAAATTATTCTTTACGCGATGGTGAACTTCTTTAAATAACCACAACTTCTCTTTTAATAATTCTTCCAGCCTGTGTTCATTGGCTTTTATAGCACTAATATCTTGAACTACACCTATTAAATGCAGATTGCCTGATTGTTCACCATGAATAATACCGATTCGCCCTGCAATATGCCGAACTTGACCATTGTTTACAACGATACGAAATTCATGTATCTTTTCTCTATCACGCCTGGTTCTTGTATCATCAATTAACTTCAGTAGATTATCACGGTCATCCTTATGTACTCTATCCAGTATGATGCGCTTGGTAATTGCTCCTTCAAGTTGGAACAATTGTTTGAAACCAGTAGAAACACGAGGACGTTGCTGTCGTATATCCCAAATAAAACTACCAAGATTTGCCAGAATCTCGGCTTTACTCAACAAAGTCTGATTTTCTTTCAATGCAAGTTCGGCCATCTTTCGTTCATGAATATCAATATGTGCACCCACAGCTCTTATTGGTATTCCGAATTCATCACGTTTAATAACTTTTCCCCAGTTGAGAATCCATTTCCAGGTACCGTCATGTGTTTTTAGACGGTGTTCAACTTGAAAAAGACGCAAAGCTCCCTTCTCATGATCCAGTGCAATCTTCTTTACATTAATCAGATCATCAGGGTGAATTAACTTTTTCCAGGCTTCACCTGTTGCGGAAATATCCAAATCCGAATAACCAAGCATCCTGCCCCATTGACCTGTGCGCAGAACATTGTCAGTTAGTAAGTCATGATCCCACAAGCCAATACCTGTACTTTCAAGTGCCAAGGCAAGTTGTGACTCACTATATTCCAGCTGATTCAGCGTATCCATGGTCTGACAATCATCGGAAATCATTACAATCAGGAAATCAGCATTATTTGAATCTCCATTCTGCCATTCAAAACATAGACTATAGCATTCTTGTTTATCTTTAAATTTGACAATTATCGGAGAGGGTGCTAACAGGCCTCTTTCAGGATTAAAATTGAGATGCCAGTTATCATATGATTCGGCAGAAAAAAATTCAGTAATTTGTTTCTTTTCAAGAGAGCTAGTTTCTGTTTCCAACAATGAGGCAAAGGCGCTATTTGCTGAAAGTATATTACCGGATATATTAAGGGCAATTGCAGGCAAGGGGAGGCTGCTAATTAAATCTTTAGCGGAAATCATAAAGAATCCTCATATTGCAAACTGTTAAAGTATTTGCATAATCGAATAATTTAAATGATGTGTAATAAATTATAGTGTACATATTCAGTCAAGAAAATACAAGTACAAATTGACACACAACAAAAAAACCCCGGCCAATATGACCGGGGTTTAAAATAATATAATATAAGAACGATTTAGTACATGCCGCCCATACCGCCCATACCACCCATACCACCGGGAGGCATTCCGGGCATACCGCCTTTATCATCTTCAGGTTTTTCGGCAATCATAGCTTCAGTAGTCAACATCAAACCTGAGACAGATGATGCATTCTCCAAAGCAATGCGGACAACCTTTGTGGGATCAATCACACCAGCAGCAATCAAATCTTCATATGTCTCAGTCAACGCATTAAAACCCATATTGCCTTTAAGCTCTTTTAGCTTCTGAACAACAACAGAACCTTCAAGACCGGCATTGTTAACAATTTGCCTTACAGGCTCTTCCAGAGAACGGCGTACAATATCAACACCAACAGCTTGCTCGCCTTCAAGTTTTAGATTATCAAGAACGCCGAGAGAACGCAGCAGTGCAACACCACCACCGGGTACAATACCCTCTTCAACAGCTGCACGAGTAGCATGCAATGCATCTTCTACGCGGGCTTTTTTCTCTTTAAGCTCAATTTCAGTGGCCGCACCAATGTTCAGCACAGCAACGCCGCCGGACAACTTGGCCAGACGTTCCTGCAATTTCTCGCGGTCATAATCAGATGTAGTATTCTCAATCTGCTTCTTGATCTGAGAAATGCGACCCTGGATATCCTTGGTCTCACCGGCACCTTCAACGATAGTAGAATTATCTTTGTCGATACGGACACGCTTGGCTTTACCCAACATCTCAATTGTTGCATTCTCCAGCTTGAAACCGGCTTCTTCAGCAATAAGCTGACCGCCAGTTAATACGGCAATATCTTCAAGCATTGCTTTACGGCGATCGCCGAAACCAGGAGCTTTAACAGCAGCAACACGCAGAACGCCTTTAAGCTTATTAACTACGAGTGTAGCCAGGGCTTCGCCTTCAATATCTTCTGCAATAATGAGCAGAGGGGCACTCATCTGAGCAACTTTTTCAAGAACAGGAAGCAAGTCTTTCATGGCGCTGATCTTCTTATCGTAGATCAGAATCATGGGACTATCAAGTTCAACTTCCATATTTTCAGCATCTGTAACAAAATAAGGAGACAGATAACCGCGATCAAACTGCAT
>JAGLOF010000005.1 GCA_023139105.1 bacterium | reverse complement strand
AGGGGTGAAATATATTGGGCTGATTTAAATCCAACAATTGGCCATGAACAATCAGGATTAAGACCAATACTTGTTATCAGTAATAATATATTCAATCAAAGATCAGGCACAGTAATCGCATTAGCTATTACTAGTCAAACTCCTAAAGTTGGTTTCCCTCTCACATTTGAATTAATGGATTCCAATCTCCCAAAACAGTCCTGGGTTAAAATAAGTCAAATCAGAACACTGTCAACTTTGAGACTCAATAAGAAATTGGGAGAAGTGTCACCTGAAAGTATAAACCAGATCATCGATGGCCTTAATGAGATAATAAGTAATTAAAATTTTATATCAGATCATTATCCGTTCAAAATGACAAAGATTATTTTTTTCTTGATTTCTTCCAAGAATATATTTACACTGTTATCTATAGCTTATGCATTTATAAATAACTATCTCTTATAGGTTATCAAAAAATGTCTTCTACGGACATTGGTTTTTATTTCATATAATTTTCCAGGATTAAACATGACTATCTCCCCACAGTATGTTAGACTTTCCGCTTCTGTGCGTATTGTGATGCAGGATCAGGTCGATATGCATCTGTCGATATGCATAGTCAGGGAACGTTGTTGCCGGTGTTGCTAATTATTTCTGAGTGAGGAATCAGGTAATACTGATGTGGATGCGTTGTAGAACGTAGCATGTTAGAACGCCAGTCAAAAGAAGACATCAGGAGTTTTTATGTATCTCATTTTATTGCTTTGGTTAATTGCACCAATTTCAATAATATTTGGGATAGGATTTTTTTGGGGCTATATGAGAAAAAAATATGATTCAATATTCTTCCCGGTTATTAGTCATTTGTTAGCAGATTTAGGAATTATGTTGATCTATTTTAAATATTTCGGGCAATAAGGTTTTCTGGCAGTGTTTATCTTGGCTGCATCCGATATACAACCAGAGTAAATCAAATATCTATCATGCATGCAATCTATGGAGTTGTTTATTATGAACTTTCGTCACTTTCTGTTGTTTATTGTAATTATTTGTTTTTTTTCATGTTCAAACTCAAGTGTTAATCCGGATGTGAATAAATACATCATTGTTTCCGGAACAGTTCACTTTGCAGATTCTCCAATTCAAAATGCGAGTGTAGTTCTTGAAGGCCCAAATCAGTATATCGGCTTATCAAACAATTTAGGTAAATTTGAATTTAATCAAGTTAAGCCTGGTTCGTATGAAATCGCAATCCAATATCAAGAGCCAGTAAAAGGTTTAAGTAGAGTAGAATTGTCAAAAGAATTAGAAAATGATACAAATTTTGGAAATTTAATTTTACCTCAAATAGTTCATTTTTTAGAACCAAATATTAGTAATGATACAGCTTTAGGTTTGGTTTGGACAAAATCAGTTGAACCTGGATTCAAAAGATATGGTCTATATAGACATAATAATGAATCCTTCATTGCAAGAGATGGTGAATTGTTATTTATGTCAGAATCCTTGGATGATACATTATATGTTGATTCCTGGCCGAATTCTTCATCTATTTATTTTTATCGGGTTGTAGCTGAATATGATGATCATGGAATAACCGAAAGTAATATTATTTATTGGATTATAAATTAAGCCATGTAAATTATTAAAGGAGTTTAAATGTTCAAGTTCACCACTCTCTCCATTGGCATCTTGCTGCTTCTTAATTATCCAACGCAACTGCTGTCACAAGAAAGCGTCTGTTCTGATCATCTAAAAGGATTATACTCGATTCAATTTGCCATGGATAAAGATTTTGAATGGCGTAGTTTTGAAGGTTCTTTAATTTCTCTTAAATATAATATGTCGCCAAAAACTGCCTTAAGGCTTGGAATCAGCCCAATGAGCTTGACCAGAATCAATGATATGGAAACAGATGCTGGTATTCTGAAACGAGAAGTAAGTGAAAGAAGTATCCGCGTTGCTTTGACCTTCATTCAAAGGATCAGGGCTAGGCAATATACTTCGTTTTATGTTGGAGGCGGTCCCATCGTCCTTTTTAGTGATTACAATGAAGAGTATACTGAGGGTTCAGCTCTTAAGAGTAAATCAACTTGTAAAAAAACATGCAGAGAATATGGTTTACAATTGATTTTGGGTGCTGAAGTATTTATAAAAAAATATGTTAGTTTGTTTGTAGAATATGGAGCACAAATAAGTAAGAATAAAATTACTTTGGAAAGTGATCCTTGTCCCGAATCATCAGGAAAAAGAGCAAGCAGCGAGACTATGTTATTGGCAAAACCGGTTGAACTTGGTATTTCTATATATTTTTGATTGAGTATAGCCTGGATCTTCTGTGATTACGGTAGTGTAAAATAAGGTTGTTCATGCCTCTTGTAGCAGGTACAAATTATTTTGTTTTTTACACTGAATCGTGTGTGTACATTTATTCTCAATCAAGATTGCTTTAAAGGGTGAATAGTTTTTGGGGGAGATGTGGCCTATGTATATAGTTGTCATTTATGGCTGGAAAGAAGTATCAAATGAGTTGCTACAAGCGATTGCCAGAGCAATTGGAATTACAGCCTTCGAAGTGCAGCAGAGGATGATAGGCGATGGGCCATCCGTTATAGCCAGATTCGCCGATCTACAGCAGGCCCAGGTATTGGCTGGTACATTGAATCAGATCGGAATTGCGACCTTGGTTGTTGACGTCATGGAGTTTCGCAGCAGAACAGACAGTATTATAGTACGCCGTTTTGAACTTACGGAATCGTCACTGAACATTGAGACACGTGATAGTAAACGTATAGATATTCCATATTCAACTATCGACGTACTCTTGCCTGGCACGAATATAGTAAAACATTCAAAGATACAAACAATTACTGAGCGTAAATTTAGTCTTGGTAAGACTATTCTTACCGGAGGATTACAAACGAGGAAGAAGATTGAGTACAAGAAAGATTCAGCCATAGTACAGTATGGTAAAGTGCTTTATCTTTATTCTGGTGGGCGGCAGCAGCCTGTTATATTCAGTCAGGATGATATGACCTATGATGGGTTGGGTGCAAAAATGCAGATATCACGAGGATTGAACTTTACATACTTGAAGAGTGAACTACATCGGCTTAGCCCCGGAGTGGCCTATGATGACCGTCTGTCAAAGCGAATAGGACAGATTCGGTTGCTCGGTTCAACCCTGAATCCGGAAACCAACCTTGATCTTGCAGCTGAGATCCTTTCACAGTGTTTGCGATAAAATTTAAATTTTACGTATAAGTTTTCTCGTTCTTACCTGGGAGGGTGCGACTACAAGTACTTAACAAGTTATCCACACTGTATGGACGCGGCATTTTAAATAGAAATTGAGCGTAGATACACGGTTTGCTGTATACACTTGCAGCTTTGACATAATTTAATATTGTTACAGTTATATATATAAGCCTAGATAAATTTTGCGCTAAGTATCTGTTAAATAAAGACTTGTTCAGTAATTATTAAATAAAGATATAAATGCCATTCAAAATGAAATAGTGTTCAATCTCTAAACAGTTGATATTTAAAAAATGAGGGAAAATAAGTATTGGAGGTAAATATGCACAAGTTATCCACATTGTTTTCACGGTAAGAATGACCATAAGTTAAATATCTACGCCTCATTGTATAGAGTTTGTATATGCATTGGGCCCTTTTCCAAAAAAGACTTGCAATAGTGAATGTTGATTGATATATTTACAGGCTATATAAAAAAAATTATGGAAGGAGGGATGTACGCTCAATGCCTGCCGTTAAAGTACGTGAAGGAGAGCCTTTTGAAAAGGCTTTTAAACGCTTCACAAAACAGTGTGAGAAAGCTGGATTGATGTCAGATATAAAAAAACATCAACATTTTGAAAAACCCAGCGAAAAGAAAAAACGGAAGATGGCCGCAGCTCGTCGTAAGCAGCGGAAACTGCAAGCTATGTTTGGCGGTTAATCATCATCCCCAACTGCGGGAAATCCGAGAAAATGGGACTTGAACAAAAAATATTTGATGACCTGAAGACTGCAATGAAGGCAGGAGAAAAGGATCGCGTCAATACGTTGAGAATGATCCGTTCTCAGATTAAGAATGTTGCTATTGCCAAGTCTGATGAAATTACTGATGATGACGTGCTGTCTGTCCTCAACAAAGAGGCTAAGAAACGTAAAGAATCAGTCTCCATGTATCAGGATGGAGGTCGAGAAGACCTGGCTCAGATAGAGAGCACTGAATTGAAAATTATCAGTGCATATCTGCCGGAAGAACTTTCGGCAGCAGAAATTGCAGAACTGGTTGACGGTGTTATCAATAAAACTGGAGCAAAGAGTATCGCCGATATGGGCCGCGTTATGGGACAGATAATGTCCACACTGCAAGGCCGTGCCGACGGTAAGCTTGTCCAGCAAATTGTTCGGGAAAGACTTGGCAGTTGAGTGGCCCTCTATTGGCCGATATTATTAAGCCCTCTTCATTACACGAAGAGGGCTTTTGTTTTTTTTACATCTTTTACTGTCTGTTCTTGACAGAAAAGGTGGGATTTATTATATTAAACATGTATGTCAATATTAAACGAGCAACCAGGAGAATCCAATGGGACTTCAGCTCTCCACGCGTAGTCGTTATGGTGTCAGGGCATTATGTAAACTGGCAGAAAATTTTGGTAAAGATCCATTGTCAATTCAAACGCTTTCTGAAGAAGAGAACATCCCATTACGTTATCTTGAACAGATAATGGGGCGACTGCGCAGGGATGGTATAGTTGAAAGTATACGCGGCCCGCGAGGAGGTTATTGGCTGGAGATAGATCCATCCACAATTAAGATGGACCGCATACTTAAAGTGCTGGAAGGCGATATCTCTCTGATATGGTGTGCTGATGATATAAAGGCGTGCTCACATAGAGAAGGTTGTTATACTGCAGCGTTCTGGAGTTGTTTAACCACCGGAATTAGATCTTTCCTGGGTTCTGTATCTTTGCAACAATTGCTTGATGAAGATTGGTCGAAATTGAAGTTGGATTTTAAGCTTTCAGATGGAGAGGGCCTTTGAAATCTGTATATATGGACTATGCAGCAACAACACCGGTTGACAGACGTGTTGTTGATGCTATGGAACCCTATTGGAGTCAGATCTTTGGGAACTCTTCATCGGCACATTCATTTGGGCAGGCCGCTCGTGATGCGGTGGAGAGAGCCAGGGATCAAATTGCGGCATTGTTAGGTGCTGATCGATGGGAAATAATTTTTACTTCCGGTGGGTCCGAATCAGACAATGCGGCAATACAGATGTTGAGAAGCCAAAGATCCGGTGGACGCCATCTTATCTGTTCTGCTATTGAGCATGATGCAGTACTAAAAACTATGTCGCAAATGGAATCCCTGGGGTTTGATCTCAGCATTATTCCTGTTGATGCTGCCGGATTGGTTGATCCTGATGCAATTCGCAGTGCGATTCGTCCGGATACAGCCTTGATATCTGTTCATCATGCCAATAATGAGATTGGTGTGTTGCAGCCAATTGCAGAAATAGGGCAGATAGCCAGAGAACACGGTGTGCTTTTTCATACGGATGCTGTGCAGACATATGGACATATTCCCATTGATGTTAATTTATTAAATGTTGATATGCTGGCGCTGTCAGCACATAAATTTTATGGGCCTAAGGGTGTTGGTGCATTATATGTTAAAAAAGATACGCCTTTTTATCCTCTGATTTTTGGCGGCGGGCAGGAAGATAAACGCCGTGCTTCAACGCATAATGTAGCTGGTATTGTAGGCATGGGCATAGCGGCTGAAATTGCAGCTGCTGAGATGGATGAGGAAGGCCGCAGGATTTTACGTTTCAGGAAGCTGCTCTGGCAGAAGCTCCGGAGTGAACTTGACGGCCTGACATTGAATGGTCATGAAAGTCAGCGTCTGGAAAATAATTTAAATTTCACAATTTATGGAGTAGAGAGTGCGTCGTTATTGATATCTCTTGATCTTGAAGGTATTGCTGCATCAAGCGGATCTGCCTGCACATCCGGATCGGGAGTGTCTTCCCATGTTCTGGCTGCTCTGGGAGATCAAGGTGTACACTCTCATGGAAATTTACGTATTACTTTGGGCCGATTTACTACAGAGGATGATATTGACAGGACTGTGAACGCTATCTGTATTTCGGTTAGACGTTTGCGATCTCTATCCGGTTTATAATAGTAGGATGAATTATGGATAAAAATGAAATAATCACTGAAATTCAGCGGCTTAAAAAAGAAGAGGATGCCGTACTTCTTGTGCATAATTACCAGATTGGTGATATTCAGAGGATTGCAGATTTTCTTGGAGATTCTTTGGATCTATCCCGTAAGGCAGCTGAAGTAAAGGCTTCAACAATTGTCTTTTGTGGTGTGGATTTTATGGCTGAGACAGCCAAGATCTTGTCACCGGAAAAGAGAGTGCTGCTTCCCAGGCGGGAGGCGACATGTCCAATGGCTGCCATGGCTGTACCGGAAGCTTTGAAGAAGATGAAGGCTCAACATCCGAAAGCCAAAGTTGTTACCTATGTTAATTCTTCTGCTGAAGTTAAAGCTGAATCAGATGTCTGTTGTACATCGGCCAATGCCGTTAAAATAGTCAGTCAAATGGATTCGGATGAGATAATATTTACGCCGGATAAAAATCTGGGTGCCTATGTGCAGCGTTTCACAGATAAGACAATTTATCTTTGGGACGGCTACTGTTATGTTCATAATCAATTTGAGGCTGAAGAGATAATAGAGGCACGCAAGGCTCATCCGGATGCGCTGTTGATGGTTCATCCCGAGTGTTCACCGCCGGTTATTGATCTGGCAGATGAAGTTTTGTCGACCAGTGGTATGGTGAGGGTCGCTGCAGAAACAAAGGCAAAAACGATTTTAGTAGGTACTGAGGCTGGAATGATAGAGCGCCTGCAGTATGAAAATCCTGACAAACGCTTTCTCTCCGCCGGAACTGTTAAAACATGTAGCGGCATGAAAGCCATTGGCCTTGAAGATGTGTATATTGCATTAAGAGACGGTATTATTGAAACTAAATTGCCGGAATCAATAATGGCACCTGCCCGTCTAGCATTGGAGCGTATGCTGTCTTATGCCTAAGAAAAGAGTCCTTGTAGGAATGAGTGGCGGAGTGGATTCATCTGTTGCCGCTGCAATACTCAAGGAAAAAGGCTATGATGTTGTGGGCGTTACCATGCGTTTTTGGGGTGAGCGTAATCGCTGCTGTTCTCTGGAGGATGTTGTTGATGCGCAGAAAGTGGCGGCCAAACTTGGCATTCCACATTATGTAATGCATTTTGAGGATGAATTCAAGCGGGAAGTTGTAGATTATTTTGTTGATGAATATCAGCTGGGACGAACGCCTAATCCCTGTGTGGTATGTAATCCGAAGATAAAATTTGGAATATTGCTGGAAAAAGCGCGGGAACTGGGTGCTGAATTTATCGGGACAGGCCATTATGCTGTAATTAATCGTCCGAAAATGCCCGATGGAAGATATAGATTGAGTCGCGGCAGGGAACGTGGTAAGGATCAATCATATTTTCTTGCCAGACTGCCTCAGGATAAGTTACGTCATATTCTTTTTCCAATTGGCACATTCCCAAAAGATAAGATACGGGCCATGGCCCATCGATTTGATCTGGAGATTGCCTCTAAAAGTGAGAGCCAGGAGGTCTGTTTTATTGCCGATGGTGATGTGCCCGCATTTGTAGAGCGCCAGATGGGAGAACAATATCCTGATGGCGATATTGTCGATATTGAGGGTAATGTGTTGGGACGTCATCGTGGAATTATCGGCTTTACAATAGGACAGAGGAAAGGGCTGGGTATTGCCCTGGGAAAACCTGCATATGTTACGGCAATTGATGCACGTAAAAATCAAATAATTGTGGGAGATGACAGTGGGCTCTATAAGAGGCATTTTATTTCTTTAAATGCTCATTGGATAGGCCTGGATTCTTTGGATGCGGCAATGGATGTTACAATACGGATACGATATAAGCATAAACCTGCCAGGGGCAGAATATCACCGATGAAAGATGGCTCTGTCGAGGTTGAATTTGATGAAGTTCAAAGGGCTATTACACCGGGGCAGTTGGCGGTTTTTTACAATGGAGATGAAGTGCTGGGCTCAGCCTGGATAGACCATATACTTAATTAGGAGATTAAAATGAAATTGAAAGTTTTGTTTCTGCTAACAGCCTTACTTGTCTCTGCGGCAATAGGCATTGGTTGTCAAAATGAAAGCGGTAATAAAAGCGGTATTGAGTGGCAGGCAGATATGGAAAAAGCACTGGCTCTTGCAGGTGCCAATCATAAACCTTTGATGATTGATTTCACGGCAACCTGGTGTCCGCCTTGTCAGATGATGGAAGATTCAACATTTCAGGATATTCGTGTAATTGAGAAGGCTCAGTCATTTGTAGCTGTACGTATTGATGTTGACGAGCAGGGTGAAATTGCAAATAAATATCACGCCAATGCCGGTAAATACGGTGGAATCGGTATCCCCAATGTATTGTTTCTGGATGCCCATGGCGATGAACTCCGCCACCCGATAGGTTTTCAGGGGCCCGAAATATTTTTGGCAATAATGGATTCAGTCTTACATGATGCAGAGCATCATCATCATTAAGGTATATCATAATGTCAACTTCAGCATTGCATAGAGAGAAAATAAGTGTTCCCAGACTTATAGCAAAAAAGGTCAGGGGAGAGAAGATTGCCTGTCTCACTGCCTATGACTGGACAATGGCACGGCTTCTGGATGAGGCGGGAATTGACCTGATACTCATTGGAGATTCGGCGGCTATGGTCTTTGCCGGCCAGGAGACTACCTTGACCATGACCATGGATGAGATGCTATATCATACGCGCGTTGTAAGCAGAGGTGTTAAAAATGCCCTTGTTATCACTGATATGCCATTTCTATCCTATCAGGTCAATCCTGATGAGGCTGTGCGCAATGCAGGTCGTTTTTTACAGCAGGGTGGCGCCGATGGTGTGAAAGTTGAAGGCGGTGTACATATGGTTGAAACAATCCGCCGATTAACTGATATTGGCATTCCGGTAATGGGACATCTGGGGCTGACACCCCAGTCAATCCGGTCTTTTGGCAATTATCGCCTCAGAGGCAAGTCTTCCAAAGAGGCTGATCAGATTTTCGAGGCTGCCCGGAAGATAACCGAAGCAGGTGTGTTTTCCATGGTTCTTGAGAAGATACCTTCAGAGCTTGCCAGGCGGATTTCCGAGGAAGTTGGTGTACCTACAATCGGTATTGGTGCTGGCCCACATTGTGACGGGCAGATTCTGGTCACCAATGATATGCTTGGCCTCTTTGAAGACTTTAAACCGAAGTTTGTACGTCGATACGCCAACCTGGCTGAGACAATTCGTTCTGCCGCTGCTGATTATGCCTCAGATGTCAGAGATGGTGATTATCCATCTACGGAAGAGAGTTTTTGATGGAGTCGACATTATTGTATTTTGTCATAGGTCTGGCAATTTATGGTGCAAGGCTGGTGACAAGTAATTCGCGTAGAAAGATTCAAATATCGGCCTATCTTGGAGCCGGCAGTGTGGCCGGCTCTATAATTGGCTGGATTGCAGGATATCCGCTCTACCCGCTAGTAGATATGCCTCCATTGCTGTTGAGTGTACCGGGATTATGTGCAGGAGGATTGTGTTTCATTGCCGAATCAAAGGGGCTGCTTGATCAGCCGGGATTCAAGTATGTTGTCACAATTTTTTTAGGAGGCGTGACTGCTGCATGCATATGGGTAGTTACAGTTATGTATATGCAAATATTTGATCCGGCAGTACATATGGTGCTCTCAGGATCTCAGCAGGCAATTATCTATATCAGCGCAGGTTTTATGTTGATTTTCGGGTATACTTTTCCTGCACGATGGTTTAAGCAGCGTAGAATATCTGTGAGTGATTAAGAGCGATTAGATTGATTTTAAAACTGCCTGACTTATTGTTTTTTATTGAAAGATTAGCAACGAACAAGACGAACAAGGACTGGGGAATTATATTGGCCCTCGACAAGACGAACAAGAAAATACTGATAAAAATTCGAGACAAACTAAAAGAGTGACAAGAAAAAGCCGGTCAAAGATAGACCGGCTTTTATAATAGTATGATAGTTTAAATCTGGCTAGATATGTGATGCCAGTCCTGCACTGCCAAACTCCTTGACCAGCATGGCAACATGTGCTGTTATGCGGGGTTTGATCAAAGCCATTACATCTTCAAGATCAGTGCCTGCCGGATCTTTGCGTAGCAGTTTAATGTCTATGACTTTCAGATAATCACGGGGATCAATAGTTCCTGGATTCTCATCAAGTACTTTTTTGATTGGAGCTAAAACGTTTGGTGAGTCATTTTCAATACCGGGATTATCGATGAAATATTTACGGAAAGTGGCTGTTATGCCAAGTCTTAAATCAGTATCTATGTTTACCTTGCGCATACCTGAGGCAATGGCTTCCTTGATTTTTTCCATAGGAACACCCCTTGCAGCCTTCAGGTTTCCACCGTATTGATTAATCTCGGCAACCAGATCTTGCGGAACAGTTGAAGATCCGTGGCTTACGAGAAAATGCTTTTCATTCTGTCCATATGCTTTCAATCCTTTGTAACTCTGATCTACAATATGAATGGCCAGACCGGAGAGGTTTTGACCTTTATTAGGGCCATGGCTTGTGCCATATGCAATAGCCAGAGCATCTGCTCCGGTTTCATCAAAAAAGTAAGGAACCAGCATTGGATTTGCATATGTAGTAGTTTCATGAATTATATCTTCCTCTACTCCTGCAAGCATGCCGTATTCACCTTCAACGCTAACACCTTTGGGTGCAGCTTTTTTTACAATTTCCAGTGTGGCCTGTATATTTTCTTCCAGCGGACTGTGAGAAGCATCTATCATGACAGATGAAAAGCCATTCTCAATGCATGCGGATGCGGCTTCAGAGTTGCCGTGATCCAAATGCAATGCAACTGGTATTGTACATTGGCAATCCTGCATTGCCTGGAGTACCATGGCCTTAATGTGTTCGGCACCGCCCTGAAATTTATTTGCACCTTTAGATGCCTGAATTATGCCAGGCCCACCGGCTTTTTTCAGTCCTTCGATAATACCCAGAGCCTGCGTATAGAAATTTACATTAAATGCGCCAATTGCAGCAGGCTTGCCATCAAGAGAAGATAGTTCAGCGGCTTTTAAGAGTGGTGTCATGGAGAACAAGTTAGAGGCTTTGTTTGACATTGTTGTCTCCTTTTATTATAAAATATTTTTCCGATTATCAGTATGTATTAAGTGTAAGGAATATCGAGAGGAATTTCAAGAAGTTTCATGTGTTTTAATCGAATTGTATTGATCTATACCCTTGCATTATTATGTAATGGTAGTTATATTATATGTTACATCTGGAAAAATTTTTGGAGGCACAGGATGTTGAATAAATTAGTCTGTAAAATATTGATGTTTGTACTTGTGGCTGCTATGTCCGGCACAGCCCAACAACACCCGATTTCATTAAAAGCAGCCAGGACAATGGTGGAGTTAAAAGAAAAACATATGGATAAGGCAGCTTCTGATTTGCTTTATTCAATTTTACACAGGTCTTCGGAATTTAGTGAATTAGCGGCCACATGGCAGCTTTTAGGCGATTTGCATTCTCAACGGAATAGACATTTGCATGCTTTTATGGCATATTATACAGTGCTTCATTTTGATATTGTCGAGACACAGCGTTCAGACTTACGTGTTGCCGCAAAGATGCTCACTGAAAAATCCAAGGCACTTGTTCCAATTAAAGAAAAACTTTCCAGTCTTGTAGATAAGGCCCGGGGAGAAGGTGATGCTTCTCAAAGAGAGCTTGCGGCTATACATTCACTTCAGGCACTGGAGTACCCGAAATTATATCCTGCCATTATTGAAGTGGCGCGGTTCTATGCTCACAAGTTGCCTTTTGCTGTAGAGGTGCCGGCACTTTGGCTTTCAATTAGTGAGATGGAGGCGGCACAGAAACACTATTGGGAAGCATTGGCAGCGGCTTTGATGGTGGTTAAAGATTATAGCGAAACAGAAGAAGCCAGCCTGGCAAGTTTGCGTATGGCCGGATTGTATGCAGAAAATTTAAAGAAATACGACAGAGCCGCAGTTGTTTATCTGGATATAATCAATACTGAGGCTGATTCAATGCTGCATGCAGATGCGCGCTGGGCTGTGGCAGATCTGAGAGATCACCGCCAGAAGTCCTATAGCGCAGCAGTGGAATCTTATAATGAATGTGTTGAGAATCATCCAGGGGATGAGCGCATAGGTGAGGCCTGGATGCGTATCGGACAGATTCAAATTGATAAGTTGAAACAACCGGAAGCAGGAGTAGATGCATATACCAGGTTTATTGAATTGGCCCCGACACATGTGCTGGTCTCAGAGGCAAGACTTGCTATTGGTCGTACTTATGAGAAAAAAATGAAAGATTATGCTAAGGCTATTGACGCATATGCAGCATTTGCTACTGAGCATAAAGATCATGAGCTGGCTGCAATAACTTTGTTGAAAGCCGGTAAGTTGGCTAAAGATAAGTTGAAGGATGATGCCAAGGCTATTGAGATTTTTCAGTATATCATTGATAACTATACAACTCAAGAGCCGGCTGACCAGGCCAGGAAGTACTTTAAGAAGTTGAATGGAAAATAGATAATGTGGAGTTAATGCTTCTTAGTTGAAGGAGAATTAGTGGCAGCTGAAGTATATTTTTATCCAATACATTCATCAGATACCAATGTATCTGTAGCCGAAGCCCTTGCTGTACTAATGCAGGCCGCTTGTGTGGATGATATAGTACATGCAAAAGACCTGTGTGCACTGAAATTGCATTTTGGTGAAGATAAAAATGATACTCATATCAAGCCTGAGTGGATTAGGCCGATTGTTGATCTGGCAAAAAAGAATGGTGCCAATCCTTTTTTAACTGATACATGTGTACTCTATAAGTCTCGCCGTGATAATGCAGTGGAGCATTTGCGTCTTGCTCATGATCATGGTTTTACCCTGGAGAGAACAGGTGCACCGGTTATTATTGCAGACGGGCTGCTTGGCGGGTCTGAGTATGAAGTTGAAATTTCAGGTGAAATTTTTAAGAAAGTGGCGGTCGCTGAACTTGCTCATCAATCAAATTCCATGTTTGTCATAACACATGTTACAGGGCATATGCTCAGTGGAATGGGTGCGGCAATAAAAAATCTTGGTATGGGTTTTGCCAGTCGTAAAGGTAAGTTGCTACAACATGCAACAATGAAGCCTAAAATCAAGACAAAGTTTTGTACAAAGTGTAATGAGTGTATTAAATGGTGCCCCGAGAATGCTATTGTCATGGGTACAGCCGGTGCTGCAATAAATCAGAAACTATGCATAGGTTGTGGTGAGTGCATTACGGTGTGCCGTTTCTCAGCTGTTAAGCATGATTGGGGTATGACGGCACCAGATATTCAGAAACGAATGGCTGAACATGCCCTGGGCGTTATATACGGTAAGGAAGGGAGGGTGGCTTATATATCATTCTTGCTCAATATAACCCGTGATTGCGATTGCATGGATAAGGTGCAGGATGTTTGTATGACTGATATTGGCATTTTAGTGGGATATGATCCTGTTGCAATTGATGCGGCAACTCTGGATCTGCTGGAAAAAAATGCTAATAAATCTCTTGATGATGTTTTGTATGCAGAGATTGATGCAAGGATTCAAATGAAACATGGTGAAAAAATAGGTTTGGGAGAGATGCCGTATGAGCTCATCTCAGTTGCATAGAGATTTGACTGCCCGGCATTCCGAGCTGCTGCGCTGGCGCGTATTGCAGCTGCGTTCAAGATGTTGCTCTGGCGTGGCCGTCAGTCCATGGAACGAATGATTTACAGACCGTATAATGAAGCTCCTTTGGAGCAAAAAGTATCTAATCTCACAGCTTTACCGGATTCAATATGGCACTGGGATGAGGATAAAGGGTATTTGTTGATTGATGGCGGGCCGCAGTCGGTCAAGGTGGTTCCGCTGTTTCCGATAAGTGATAATTAATATTTGATTTAGAGGGTGTAATGCTCACGTTAAATGAATTAAAAAATAAAATACGACGATCAGGGCCGCTGATTACAGTTATTCTTGATGGAGTAGGTATTGCCCCCGAAGGCAGCGGCAATGCAGTGACATTAGCTGAAACCCCAATATTGGACGGTCTTTTCAAAACATGCATGCATACACAGCTGCGTGCTCATGGCAAGGCCGTAGGACTGCCGTCTGACGGTGATATGGGTAATTCCGAGGTAGGGCATAATGCCATCGGTGCCGGAAGAGTATTCAACCAGGGTGCAAAGCTGGTTAATCAAGCAATTGAATCCGGTTCGATATGGGAAGGCAAGGCCTGGATCAAGTTGATAGAACAGGTAAAAGAGAACGGCTCAACACTACATTTTATCGGGCTTTTTTCTGATGGGAATGTTCATTCGCATATAAATCATTTGCAGGCGATGCTGCAACGTGCTAAAGAAGAAAATGTGCTCCGTGTACGTATTCATATATTACTTGATGGGCGTGATGTTGGTGAGACATCGGCATTGGACTATCTGCGTCCATTTGAAGGGTTTCTTGATGGTCTGAATTCTGACGGTGTGGATTATAAGATTGCCTCTGGTGGTGGTCGCATGAATGTGACAATGGATCGCTATGAAGCTGATTGGCGAATTGTGGAATGTGGATGGAAGACTCATGTCCTGGGTCAGGGGGAGATGTATGCATCAGCCGAAGAGGCAATAACGGCTATTCGCAAAAATAATCCGGAGATAATTGATCAATTTTTCCCTCCATTTGTTATTGCAGAGAAGAGCAGGCCTGTGGGTCCTGTTCTTGATGGCGATTCTGTTATTTTCTTCAACTTCAGGGGTGACCGTTCCATTGAGATAAGCCGTGCCTTTGAAGATGTAAAATTTGATAAATTCGATCGTCAACGCAGGCCGGATATAGCATATGCCGGTATGATGGAGTATGACGGCGATCTGCACATACCCTCATCATACCTTGTCTCTCCCCCGGCTATTGACAGAACACTTGGAGAGTATTTAAGCAAGGCCGGAATTACACAGCTTGCCTGTTCGGAGACGCAGAAATTTGGTCATGTTACATATTTTTGGAACGGTAATCGCAGTGGCAAGTTTGATGATGAATTGGAGACATATATTGAAATTACATCAGACATCATTCCCTTTGAACAGCGGCCATGGATGAAATGCGCAGAGATAACAGATACTATTGTTAATGAGATTGAGACAGGTCGCCATCAATTTATACGAATAAATTATGCAAATGGAGATATGGTAGGGCACACGGGTGTGGTGAGAGCTACGGCACTTGCCATGGAAGCAGTAGATCTGGCTATGGGAAGATTGCTAAGGGCCGTAGAAAAGGCCGGTGGTGTGGCATTGATTACGGCTGATCACGGTAATGCAGATGAGATGTTTGAAATGGGCAAGGACGGAAAACCAAAAGTTGATGAGAATGGTAAATTCAAATCAAAGACATCGCATACTCTTAATCCCGTGCCTTTTATCATCTATGACCCTGGCTTCAATGGGGAGTATCGCCTGGCAGATCTTGAAAAACCGGGTTTGTCTAACATTGCCGCTACAATATTAAATTTTCTGGGATTCACGCCGCCGGAAGATTTCGATAAGAGCTTGATTGAAATTGTCAGATAAGAGAGAGCATGTCCCTTAAAAAGAAAATAATACATACTGCCAGAGAGGCAGGGCAGATTGCACTTCTGTGGAATGAGACCCTGCGCCATGGTTTTTCACGACCATATGAGTTCAAGGCATTACTTCATCAGATGGATGAGCTGGGCGTGAAATCACTGCCGATTGTGTTAACCGCCTCATTCTTTGTAGGCATGGTAATGGCAGTACAAGTAGCATATTCAGAGGCCAATTTTGCCGGTCGTGCCATGTTGGGAATAGGCGTTGGTGTGGCTATTACAAAAGAATTTGGTCCACTTCTAACAGCTTTGCTTGTTGGCGGGCGTGTGAGTGCCGGTATTACATCTGTTATCGGCTCAATGCGTGTGACAGAGCAGGTCGATGCTATTCGTTTGCTTGGTGCCTCACCTGCTAAAAAACTGGTTTTTCCCAGGGTTTTTGCCACAATTATAATGATGCCCCTCTTGACGGCACTGGCAGATGTCGTCGGCATAGCCGGAGGCCTGGTAGTGGCATTGCTTGATATAAAAATGACATTTATTACATATTATTATCAAGTAGTCAGAGCAGTTACCATGGCAGATTTTTTTGGAGGCATTTTCAAGTCCGTGATCTTTGGGTTTTTCATATCTCTCATTGGCTGTCATTACGGATTGCATGTTGAAGGCGGTGCTGAAGGTGTTGGTCAGGCAACCACCAAGAGTGTTGTTGCCGCATCTGTCTGCATAATGGTAGCCGATTATTTTGTAACGAAATTATTATTGATTATATAGAGGTACCTGTGCCACCATTTGTATTTCTTGATGAAGTCTATAAAAGTTTTGATGGCCGTGAAGTTCTTCGCGGACTTACACTGGTAATTCGTCGTGGTGAGGCTCTTGTTATTTTGGGCGGGTCCGGCACCGGAAAGACTGTAGCTTTGAAGCATATTGTCGGATTGATTAATCCGGATGAAGGCCGCATTTATGTGGATGGCCGTGATATAACCGATTATGCTGAAAATGAGATGTTACCTATTCGCAGAAAAGTCGGGTTTCTTTTTCAAGGTGGAGCTCTTTTTGATTCAATGAGTGTCTTCGATAATGTGGCTTTTCCGCTGAGAGAGCATACGGCACTCACTCATGAAGAGATAGAAATCAAGGTGAGGGGCAAACTTAAACTTGTTGGACTTGAGGGTGTTGAGAAGATGATGCCCAGTAATCTTTCCGGGGGGATGCGCAGGCGTGTTGCCCTTGCCAGGGCAGTTATATTGGAACCACGTGCACTTTTATATGATGAACCGACAACGGGGCTTGATCCCATTACAACTAAATGGGTCAGCAAGCTCATGCGTAATATACATGAGGATTTAAAGATAACTTCCGTAATCGTTACACATGATATCCAGAGTGCTATGTCGATTGCAGACCGCATAGCTTTTCTCTATCGTGGCCGTATCAAGTTTGTAGGCACGCCAGATGAAATATGGGAGTGTGACGACCCAATCGTACATGAATTTTTAAGGAGTTAATTAATCTTGGCACAATCAATAGTCAAGAAGACTTATAAGCGAGAGCTTCGCGTAGGAAGCCTGATACTACTTGCTCTGACAATTATGGTAGCAGTAGTTTTTGCCCTTGGCGGGCAAAAGAAGATGTTTGGCAAAAAAGTAAAATATCGTATTTTATTTTCACAGACAGGCGGCCTTTACACAGGTGATCCGGTTTTGCTTACCGGTGTTGAGGTTGGCAATGTGTCTCTAATCAGTTTTCCTGAAGATTTAAATCAACAGAAAATTCTTGTAGAGATAGAGGTGTTGAAAGAAGTAGCCCCCAGAATCCGTCTGGATTCCCGGGCACGTATTGCCTCGGCCAGTATTGTCTATGGTAAACTTGTAGCTCTGTCAATGGGCTCGATGTCTTTCGATGCTGTTACGGCCGGCGAGTATATTACTGCAGAAGATCCGACTGATATGTTGGCTATTGTAGACAGTACCACAGGTGTAATGACAGATATTCGTCGTGTTCTGGGTAAACTTGATGATGGACCGGGAATGCTTAGTCAGCTTTTGAATGAACCGGCACAGTTGCAGAGCATTCTATTGAACCTGGACAGATCTTCAAGGCATCTGGCCAGCTTGCTGGCCCGGGCCAGTAACAGTAAAGGCGCAGTTGGTACATTGCTTGCTGATACTGTCGCAATAGCTCAGACATTGTCTGATATGCAGGCGGCATCGGCAAATTTGAAAAAGCTCTCAATGCAGATGGCATCAACCAAGAGCGTATTCGGCCGATTGGTCAACGATGAAGAATACGGCAAGGCAGTAGGAGATGATCTTAAGACTACTCTGCATCACCTTGCAAATATTACAGCTAAAATTGATTCCGGTCAGGGAGCCGTTGCTCAACTGCTCAATGATCCGTCAATCTATCATGGATTGCAGGATATAGTACTGGGAATCGAACGCAGTTCAATGGCAAAATGGCTTATTCAGAATCGCCGCAAAGCAGGTGAAAAGACCAAGAAAAATATTGAGACTCTGCCGGAAAGGTAGTGAGTGTATCTCACGCAATAAGTTTAAGTATGACAAATAAAATGATTTATAGATTTGAAATGCTGTGGTGATTTATTTATTGGGATGAATGATTAAGTGATAAATAGGGAATATCAACAATTGTTGTTATCCTGCCAGATAGGAGAAATAACAACAAAGCGTATATATAGACGTTAGCATCAATTAGTAATGCCGGTTGCAACAATTTTCAGTAAGAGAAAAAATCCGAACCACTATAGTTAATAAATATTTAAGAGTAAAATTATTATGAAATATGAGACTAAACTGGCACTACAGATTTTTACATTAGGAACAATTATTCTCGCTATTGGATTGTTTACCGCCTATAGATACAATTCTAGGGCTATCTTACAACATGAGTTAAACCATACTGAATTAGTTGTTGATGCAGTATCTGGCAATTTTGAACAACTACTTTTGGAAAAAGTAAAAACTAACCAGACACTTTCCATCACCCCTATTATAAATAATGCATTAATAACTAGTAACTGTACCTTTGGGAACTTATCTGAAAAAGAGAGAAATGAAAAAATTTATCTGCAAAATGAACAATGGAAAGCAACTGAAGACGAAAAAGATGCTTTTATTCTTGAATTCACACACAACAGTGTAGCACAATTTTTAAAAGAACAGCAAAATAATCTTAAAGGGGAGTACGGCGAAATTTTCCTGACAAATAAATACGGCGCTCTTGTAGCTTCAACTGCAAAACTCACCACTTTTGCACACGCTCATAAATACTGGTGGAAGGGAGCTTATAATAATGGCTTGGGAGCTGTATTTTTGGACGACCGCGGCTATGATAATAGTGTGGATGGATATGTATTAGGAGTAGTTATTCCGATTAAAGAAGAGAACAAAATAATTGGCATGTTAAAAGTTAACCTTAATATATTAGGTGCAATAAGTGAAATGATATTGAATTCGCAGAATGAGACCGCTGGAGATTTCAAGCTTATTCGGAGCGGAGGTGAAATCGTTTTTGAAAGAGAGAGTGCGCCACTGAGTACTCGAATACCGAATTTGCTTTATAAGAAATTACAATCTATAGATGAGCATTCTTTTCAATATGATGATTCAGATAATAAATGGTTGATTGGAAATTCGGAGGTAGGAATAACTTCAAAAGACGCTGAAGGTTATCTTTTCGGAGGCTCCTTTGAATCCGTTGACCACAAAAAAGGAAACACCGGAGAGTCGTGGCACATTATTAATTCCCGAAACTTAGCCACTATTTTAGAACCCCTTAAAGACTCGACTTTAATTATTTTAGCTGTTGGTTTTCTGCTGATAATTATTTTGGCTATTGTCGCATTTATATTTGGCAAACTTGCGGTTAATCCCCTAAAACAATTAATTGAACAAAGTAAGAAAATTGCCAAAACAGATTTCAGTGCCCGAATTGTAGTCTCACGAAAAGATGAAATCGGACTTTTGGGTAAAGCTTTCAATAAAATGGCAGAAGAGCTTGAAAAAACTACCACATCTTTAAAAAAACTCGAATCATCGGAACAGAAAATATTACAACAAAACAAAAAATTGCAGGATTTAAATGCTACAAAAGATAAGTTTTTCTCAATAATTGCACACGATTTAAAAAGCCCCTATAGTTCAATGCTTGGCTTTTCAGGAATTTTATACAATGAATTTGATGATTACGATACTCAAGAGCAAAAACAATTCATAAAAATTATTCATAGCGAGTTACAAAATGCATTTAAACTGCTTGAAAATTTACTTTATTGGTCGCATTCGCAAATGAACACTATTGATTTTTATCCAGAAAAGGAAAATCTATTTTTAATATCACAAGAGACCATAGGGATGTTAAGGCTCTCCGCTATTAATAAATCAATAAGTTTAATAAATGAAATACCTAAACATATTTTTGTCAAAACAGATAAAAATATGTTTGCTGTTATTCTTCGGAATTTAGTTTCAAATGCAATAAAATTCACGCCAAAGCAAGGTACAGTAGAAGTCGCAGCATGCACAATAACAAATAAAAACAATCAAGAATATGCAGAAATAACTATAAAAGATAACGGCGTGGGAGTTTTAGGAGAAATACAATCCAAATTATTTGATATTAGTGAAAGCACATCAACAAGAGGAACAGAAAATGAAGCGGGATCAGGCTTAGGTCTAATCCTTTGCAAAGAATTTATTGAAAAACACAATGGTAAAATTTGGATAGAAAATGAAATGGAAAAAGGCAGTAAGTTCATTTTTACAATTCCCATAGGCTCGTAAAAAATAATGGATTGTAATTATTTTAATTTTTTTCTACTGTGGCAAGTTAAATAGTACTGGGAATTGAGCGCAGTTCAATGGCAAAATGGCTTATTCAGAATCGCCGTAAAGCAGGAAAAAAAGACCAGGAATAATATTGAGACTCTGCCGGAGAAGTAGTGAGTATGTTGTTTGGAGTCATCTTTGGGTGAATTTTGTTGTATCTTAATTAAAGTGATTTAAAGATTTGAAATGTTGTGGTGATTTATTTGGTAAGATGAATTATTAAGTGATCAATTGGAAATGTCAATAATTGTTGTTATCTTGGCAGCTAGGAGGGGTAACAACAAGGCGTATACAATCGTTAGGTGTCATGCTGAGAGTGGCAAGCCAACACATATTTGGCACATTTATAAGCTCCAATGCATAGGCTTGATACTTCAGCCTGTAAAAGAGCCAATTTATTGGCAACACACTCATTTTCATAGTGACTGAAAATATGGTTGAAATCTTTAAAAGAACTCGTTAATAAAAATATTTATTTGTATTGGTGGAAAATTTACCATGTCAACACAATTATTTAATAAACATATCCATGATTTAAACTTTTCTTTATTAGAAGATAAAGAAAAGAGTGGTATTCTGTTGACAAATAACTTTGAAAATATTGACTCCAATTTAGCTTCTCCTAGCATTCTCTTTGCCTTAGAGACTGCTAAAATCAAATTCAAAGCTGATGCTGTTTATTTCCGCCATTTCCAGGATGGTAGAGCCTCTGTCCCTCAATTATACTTGTTTGATTATACTAATAAAAAACCTACCAATGAAGAAAAGAACGAGATACATATCCAAATGTGGAATGGCTATCAGGTTCCCGCGTATGTTATCATTGAGCAATCATCGGTAAGTATATTTGATTCAAGGAAAAGACCAAAAGAAGACAAAAATAGTTATGCCAAAGAAATTTTGATAAGAACTGGTAAGGCTATTAAAGACTTTAACGCTAAAGATTTTGATAGCGGAATATTTTGGGATGAGCAAAATGAGAAAAAGGATTTTCGGTTTGAACAATCTGCAACAAGGGACTTAATTAGGGGATTAAAAGAAGTTTTCAGAAGTTTTCTTGAAGAATCAGGATTGAACCGACATGTGGCATTAAAGCTTTTAGTTCAAAGTCTTTTGATAAAGTACCTTGAAGAAAGAGATGTGAAAAGTGCTAGTGGTTATTTTGCCGGAACATATTTCAAAAAGAATTTTCAATGCTCAAATTTTTGCGAAACCATTCGTAAAGGTAAATTACTGGATTTGCTTGACCAATTAGCAAAAGATTTTAATGGTAAAATATTTGAATGGGACAAAGTAGATGAAATAAAAGAACGAGAAGCCATTCAGCAATCAGAAGTCCAAAACCTAGCCAATTATTTGGATGGTAATATCCAAAACAATCAATATGTAATTTGGCGATTGTATTCTTTTACACATTTACCGGTTGAGGTTATCAGTTCAGTTTATGAAGAACTGTTAACTGATAGCAAGGATATTGTATATACCCCTGAAATGATTGTTAGTACTTTAGTAGATGAATGCATGCCACTAAAAATTCCTCAAGGGGATTTTAAAATAATTGATGTTAGCTGTGGATCGGGAATTTTTCTCGTAAAAACCTATAAACGTATTGTACAGTGGTGGAGATACGAGCAGTGGAAAAAGACGGGCAAACTAATTAAACCTTCCTTGTCGATATTGAAAGAGCTATTATTAAAAAGCATTCACGGTGTTGATATTGAACAGGATGCCATTCGACTATCAATATTCAGCTTAGCATTAGCAGTTTTAGATGAAGTTGATTTAGACCCTCCAACATGGGGGAAATTGAAATTTCCTGATTTAAATAAAAATATCATTACTCAGGATTTCTTTGAATTTATAATGAGCAAACCAAATGCAGATTTTGATTTGGTTATTGGCAATCCTCCTTTTAATCTATCTCCGATAAATGAGAAAGAACCTAGCAGAAAAGAATACTTTAAGAAACTAAAGGATAAAATAGAATATAAAAGTGAAATAAATATTCCTGATGAGAATCCTGCTTTACACTTTCTTGTGCAATCCTTAAATCTACTTAAAGAGAATGCAATGCTATGTTTAATCCAGCCATCTGGTCCGATTCTCTACCAAAAAGATCTCAGTTTTAAGCAAGATTTATTATCTCAGAATAATTTATTACAAGTAATAGATTTTACAAAATTAGCGGATAAGCTATGGGGTAGAAAAAATGTATCTACAGCTGCTGTATTTATTCAAAAATCATTGCCAAATAGTGATGATATCTTACATCTAGTAGCAAATCGTACTTTCTCAAATGTAAACCGACTTTTTTTGGAGTTTGACCATTATGATTTTCATCGTGTGTCCAAGGATGCTCTTTTAAATAGCCCATATATTTGGAAAGCTAATTTGATGGGTGGAGGAAGACTTGTTCAGTTAGTTGAAGAGTTATCAAAAATAGGAACCATTGAGGATTTTATTGAAGATAAAAAGTTAGTCGGATGGGAGGCTGGAGAAGGTTTTATTGCAAGTCAAAATGGAGATCCATGTTCCTATATAACTGATAAAAGGTTTCTACCAACGAAAGCTTTTACTGAAAATGGTATAGATTTTTCTGCAATTCATAATTGTACATTGGAGAAGTTTCATAGACCTAGAAATCCTAAAATATATCAACCTCCTCACATTCTCATCAAAGCAAATCTGGGTAAAAAGCGATTATTAACTTGTTTCTCTGATGAATACGTAGTTTTTAAAGATAAAATAATTGGAATTCATTCGCCTGAAGCTGAACGAAATGAGTTAGAACACTTATTCAATTATCTAAATGACTTTTCAGACATTCTTAGGTTTTATATCTTTTGTACAAGTGCTCAAGTTTCTATCAGTAGAGCAACAGCACTTATCAAACAAGACATCATGCAGCTCCCTTATCTAAAAAACATACAGGAACTAAGTCTATCCGAAGCTAATTATGTATTAATAGACGATGTTCTAAAATATTTTATATCTAATTCGGGGAATTTAGAAGCTGTATCTGACAATGCAAATATATATAAGTTTGGAGAGGTCTTTTGTAAAGCTTTAAACAGCGTTTACAAAAAAGAGAAATCATTTCAATTATTCAAAATTATAGATGCTGGGAAATACTTTGCATTGCATTTTGAATATGCTTCTGAAAAACTTCATCCAAAACTCGAAAATGCTGATGATATAGAAAAATACATTGAAGCAGCAATCCCTTCAAGAAAAAAAAATATTGAAAGCGCACATATTCAAAAAATTGTAAAAGCTTATGGACAGGATTCTATTATTTTAGCCAAACCAAAACAGTTGCGTTACTGGTTACCATCAATTGCATTAAGGGATGCAGATGAAACTTTTGCGGACTATATAAAATCCCGATACCATAATGCTTAAAGATTCCTTGCCCGCATATCAAACACCAAGACCAAAAGACCTTAGCATAACACCAAATTTTGAAGTGGATTTAATATTGTCATTCGTTGATAAGAATATTTCTAATTTTTCTTTTTATTACCAATCGGTTAAAGATTCAGACAAGGAAAATAGAATAAGTGATATACTTGTTCATCATTTTGAATTGTGCAAAAATGATTCTGGAGGTTATTTCCCTTTTAGATTTAGTAAAAATCCAACACAACCGGAATCAGATAAAGAAACTGATATTGGTATTTTTGTGATGACTCGAAACCGAACGCCTATTCCAATACTAGAATTTGAAGCCAAAAGATTTTCTGATTCATCAAACAATAAAGAATACGTTTGTGGATATAGAGGTGGAATTGAACGTTTTAAAAGAGGACATCATTCTTCTCATCTCAAAGTTTGTGGTATGTTTGGATATGTTCAAAACCGGACTTCTTCGGATTGGATTGAAAAAGTAAATAACTGGATTAAAGAGTTGTCTGAAAATAATGTTGACCTAACACTTGATTGGACGGATAGTAAAGAATATTTGATTAAAGTAGATTCTTTTCCTCAAGTAGAGAAGTTGTTTTCTTCTCATTATAGGAAACTATCAGAAGATAGAATTTCACTGTGGCATTACTTGATTGAACTTGCAGCTAAAAATTAAAATCGGAGTTAAATATGTCCTCCTTCGCAATTCTGCACATTGTCAAAAATCATCATAATTAAGGACACAAGATGGATCTAATAAACGCTCTGCCCATGTTTGTAATATTAGTTTTTTCAATAATCTGTCATGAAGTGGCCCATGGTGCTGTTGCTCTGTGGCGCGGCGATACTACTGCCAGAGATATGGGACGTCTGACATTTAATCCTATTCCGCATATTGATCTCTTTGGTACAATACTATTTCCACTATTATTAATAATGATGAAGACCGGTTTTCTCTTTGGATGGGCTAAACCTGTACCCATCGATACGAGCCGTTTTGGTCAGGCAAAGAAGGACATGGCCCTGGTTGGTGCCGCTGGTCCGGCGAGTAATATAATATTGGCATTGCTGTTTTCATTTGTCGTCAAGCTGCTCATCAACAGCATGCCGCATGATCATCTGATGATGCGTACACTTGGTTTTGGCATAATGATTAACTTAGTTCTGGCAGTATTTAACCTGATTCCAATACCGCCACTCGACGGATCGAGAATTGTGTTGGCCTTTCTTCCCAGGCAATTTATTGCACCATATCTCCGCCTCGAACGTTTTGGCATGTTTATAATTCTCATCCTCTTCTACCTGGGGATTTTCAGGCATCTTGTCATGCCAATAGTCAACTTTGCATTGGGCATATTGATAGGCTGGATAAATGCATAGACATCAACGGGATTAATCTCATGAATGAAATTATTAGTTTTATAAAAACTCATCCTATTCTATTGGCTACAGTACAGACAGTCCTGGTTTTTGTTGTAACATGGATAGCGGCATATATACTCCCTCGAATTGAAGCCCGGTATATCAGGCGCCTTGTAGAAAAGACCAAGACAGATATTGATGACAAGATTGTCAGGCTTGTTGCTGATGCTCTGGGGCATTTCATCTGGCTGGCTGGGTTCGCAATTGCATCAGGAATGTTGAGAGATGTTATTTCCAAAACGATACTGGATGTGCTTGATCATTTAATCTATGTTATTTTGGTATTTCTGATAGCGCGGCTTATCGGATCTGTTTTACGTATCTTGCTTGAGTGGTATCTTCATTCTTGGGGGATGCGCACAGGCCGGAAAATTCGTGATGAGTTCGGACCGCTGTTTTTCCGTGTTTTATCCATTTTGATTTATACAATCGTAATCGTTGAGATTCTTCACCATTTCAAGCAGGATGTCAGTTCGGTAATTGTATCACTTGGTGTCGGCTCGTTGGCTGTTGCTTTGGCTGCCAAGGATACTTTGGCCAATATGATTGCCGGATTCATGATTATGACAGACAGGCCGTTCAGACTTGGCGATAGGATATTACTGGAATCAGGTGAAAAGGGTGATGTCTTCGATATTGGTCTGCGAACGACAAAGATACTTACCTTTGAAAATACATTGATTATTGTGCCTAACCATCAGATTATAAATGATAAAGTAACAAATCTTTCATATCCCGATCCTCAGATTCGTGTATTGGTTAATGTCGGTGTAGCATATGGCTCCGATATTGAACGTGTAAAAGAAATATTGGTTGAGATCTGCAGGAAGCACACAGATGTGCTTGATAAGCCTGAGCCGCTTGCTTATTTTGTGAATTTTGGAGACTCTTCATTAGATCTCAAATTAATCTGTCGGGTTTCACAGTGGGGCGAACAATGGCGCGTAGCTGAAGAGCTGCGCATAGCTATCTATAAAAAATTTGAAGAAGAGAAAATTGAAATACCCTTTCCACAGAGAGACCTTAATATCAAAGGTCAAATTTAATTATCCTATGTAACTGTATTCATCCAAGAAAGGAACGATGATGCGTAAAATGATTTACTGGATGATCCCTGTTGTGTTGTTGAACATGGTAATGATTCCGGCCGCTGCTCAAAACAAAAAGTTGACCTACAAGCAGGTTTATGAACGACAGGGGTCGCGATTGACTGAGCCACTGCCCTCAGTGCGCGAGTGGCTGGACGGAAGAACTTATCTGGAGCGTCGGACTGTAGAGAAAGAGGGTAAAAGCCATACTGCAACGCTTGCCGTCGATGCTGTAACCGGTGCAAGCCGCTATCACCCGGATACGACAGCTCAAAATGCCACGTTGCCTGAAGGTTTTGATCTGGCTGGCTCTAGCAGTACAACAGAAGACGGTAATGGTTATCTGTTTGAAAAAGACGGCGACCTTTATTATTACAATGCAGATAAAGATGCTTTCAAACGTTTGACAGCTACAAAAGGTGAAGAACGCAATCCCACTTTCTCGCCTGACGGCAGGTATGTGGCTTATACCATGCGGCATAATCTTTATGTCACGGAAATAGAAACAGGTGTCGATTATCAGTTAACAGATGACGGTTCTACACATATTAAAAACGGTTATGCATCCTGGGTATATTTTGAAGAGATTCTGGGCCGCCGGTCGCAATATCGTGCATTCTGGTGGTCACCGGACAGCAAAAAAATATCATTTTTACGTTTTGATGATCATGAAGTACCATTTTTCACGCTTTACCGTGCAGACTACAAGAAAGATATGATCCATGGTGATCTGGAGACAACTCAGTATCCAAAACCGGGAGATCCGAATCCCAAAGTTCAGCTTGGTGTAGTTGATATTGCCGACTCTCATATAGTATGGGTAGACACTGATCCGGAAGCTGATCACTATGTGTGTTTCCCCATGTGGACACCGGACGGTGCCATGGTGTTTCAATGGATGAACAGAGATCAGGATCACTGTATTCTATATAAAGCTGATCTTGAGACAGGAGCCAAAACTGTCATTTACGAAGAGACGCAGCAGAGCTGGATTGACTGGTGGACAGATCTCTATTTCATGAAAGATAATTCCGGTTTCATCCTCAGATCCGATAAAGACGGATGGTCTCATCTCTATCATTATTCCTGGGACGGTAGTTTAAAAAAGAGACTGACAAAAGGCAGTTGGCGCGTAAGAGCTATTTCACATGTCGATGAAGCCCATGGCATTGTCTATTTTACCGGTTTTAAAAAATATTCTGTAGATAATCATCTATTCCGCGTTGGCTTGAATGGTAAGGGGCTGAAGACCTTGACTACTGAACGTGGAACACATAGATGCATTATCTCTACTGATGCCAGTTATTTTATAGATTCCTGGAATAGTATAGATAATCCGGGAATGATGTACATTAAAGATACTCAGGGTAAGGAGATACGCAGGCTTGGCAGTGCGGAGTCCGATATACTGAAAGATTATGCATTGGGTAAGGCCGAGCTATTTACCTTTCCTTCCGGCGATGGTTATGATCTCCCGGCAAGCTGGATCTTGCCACCGGATTTTGATGAGAGTAAAAAATATCCGGTTTTTTTCCAGATTTATGGTGGTCCTGATGCGGCTAATGTGAGAAATAGCTGGCAGAGGACTTCCCGTTACTGGCTTGCACAACAAGGTATTATTGTAATCAGTGTAGACCACCGAGGTTCCGGGCATTTTGGCAAAGAGGGAGTATCCCTTATGCATCGTTGTCTGGGGAAATGGGAAGTAAAGGATTATGTGGCTGCTGTTAAATATTTGCGCACTAAGACTTTTGTTGATCCACAGCGAATAGGAATGACTGGCAGCAGTTATGGCGGTTATATGACAGCCATGTGCCTTACTGCCGGAGCTCCGTATTTTACATGCGGTATTGCGGCAATGTCCGTTACCGACTGGCGTCTTTATGATTCTATCTATACAGAACGTTTCATGGACAGGCCGCTGGATAATCCTGAAGGTTATAAGGCAGGTTCTGTAATGGAGCATGCCGATAAGCTGGAAGGTGCTTTGCTTATAACTCATGGTGATATGGATGATAATGTGCATATGCAGAATTCCATCCAGTTGATCAGTAAATTGCAGGATGAAGGCAAATCATTTGAATTTATGGTCTATCCCGGTGGAAGACATGGATGGCGTGGTCCAAAGCGGACTCATTCTACACGTGCAGGTATTCGTTTCTGGTTTGAACATTTGCTCAACGGCAGAACATTTGATCCTGATGTGGATTAAGTGTTGACGTTTTAGAGAATTTCTGTAAAAAAATGGTCGGACTATCCGGCCATTTTTGTTATATTAAACGGAATTGAGATTAGTGTGTCAGGGGAGAAAGCATGAGTGCTGAACAACATATACGTGAAGGTGCCGGGCTTGGCGGTGGAAAGCTGTATCTGCTGGATAGTGTACCGTCAACCAATAGTTGGGCTATGCATAATTTGGACTCATTAAATGCAGGTGATGTTGTTACAGCATTGGAGCAGACTAAGGGAAAGGGGCGGCGCACCAGAATGTGGTTGACCCCAGTGGGTGGCCTGGCCATCTCTGTTGTGCTGGAATATCCTGAAGAGGCCATGCAGGCTCCTGTGCTGGGGCAGACCGCAGCATTGGCAGTTGCATTATGGCTGGAATCAGAAGGCATTGATGCCAGGATAAAATGGCCAAATGATGTATTGGTTGATCATAGAAAGATTGCCGGAATTCTATCTGAAGCACGACCCGCAGCGGGTAAAGCCGTTGTAGGTATAGGGCTTAATGTTAATGTTGATGAGCAGGTGGTGCTACAGTGGCAGGCCAGATGGCCGGCAACATCGCTCTCTATAGAGACGGAAGAAAAGTGGGAGCTGGACTCTGTGCGGCAGGGCCTGCTCGATGTTTTTTCCACAGTATTGAAGCGTCTGGATGAAGATGGATTCCAGTCTCTTTCAGAAGACTGGGCGCGTCTGGATGCATTGACTGATATGAACCTGGTCGTTGATACCGGTGAGTCAAGGCTTGAGGGGCAATATGGTGGTATTGATGAGAATGGGCAATTAATACTTATTCGTGGTAAAAAAACACCACCAATTAATGTGGGTGATGTGGTGGCTATCTATAAGAAATCCGGTTGATCGTCTATAGAAAAGGTTTTTCCTGCAATTGTGAGTTAGACACCTGGTGATGTCGTAAAAAGAACGACAACAACCGGGGTCTGACCTTTTCAAGGGAAAAGAGAACTCGCACAGAGATCACAAAGCACACAAAGCATCCCTGCCCTGACATGTAAAAAAAAGAGCTATTCAAGACTCTCTTTCAGTTCTCTTGCAGTTGCATAAAATTCATTTAAAGTCATTTTCCTTATGTATACTACACCACGGGTTGCTCTTAGTAACGGACGTTTGTGGTCATTGAAATATTTTCTGCCAAGACAGGTTTTTAATGCTTGATACTGAGCGACTTGTATCTGGCGTGCCAACCCTGAAAAGGGGCCATCAAATTCATAACTTGGGAAAGAAGCATCTTTTTGACTGACAAATGAATTCAGGAATGCATTTTCCATAGCAGCAAACATGTTTAGTGAAACAGGAAGAATAACGTCTGCATCACCCGGATGAAAACGATACCAGACATTGCGGTAACCAACTACTTCAATATCCGATCTACCGGTCTCTTTCTCATATATCTTTAATGCCTCGGCTACAGCTTGTAATACTTTATAGTGAGTATCTGGGCCGCTGGCTTCAGGGTCAAAGGCTACACCTACAACATCGGGTGATACATCATGCAGTAATTTTAAAATTGGTGGTATATCACGACGCAGAGTGGGATCTTCTGTGAATAGATCTCCCTTATAGAAACCCAGCCGCAGATGGTGGATAGTAGATGTGTCGAAGCCCATATAACCCCAGAGGCAGTCTGCTTCCCATTCACGCATCATGCCCTTTATACGCTGAATATGCACCAGGTCTTTTTTGCCGGCATATTGAGTTCTGAAATAATTCAAAAGTTCAGAGATACGATCTTCCAGATTGTCGGGATCATGTTCTTCAAAAGTTTCCATCAATATTCTGTATAAACGTCGGGCCTGACCTTCTTGTTTCATATGATTGTCATCGGCAGCTACTCCGTCCAGATACTGCCATACATCACGATTTCTATGATTGATAGAACTTGTGGAAAAATAATTTTCACGGAAGAGTGTCTTGAATTCAGGCCGCCTTATAAAAAATTTTAAGTTTTCAATCTGTGCTAGTGCATATTCATTTGTAACGGCATTGAAACCCGATGTCAGATATGTAAAATGATGTTTATTAGTGGCATCTCTCATGTTTCTTACAACATAAGGGAAATAACCCAGCATGATATCATCGTGATGAGGTGCAGTATGTAGAAAAGTTTTATTGCTATAAGTTTGCGTACCATTTTCTAACATTTGTATCAGATGGTCATGTGTTGATGCGGCCAACTGTAGTCCCTTGGTGTTGGACTTTTTCACCAGAGTCCGGGCAAATCGTTCCTTTTTAAAATCTTTTTCTTCTAATTCCAATAATGTTTTATTGCTATTTAAAGCAAGGTCAATCACTATTCTCATTGAACGACGTTTGCTGACAGACTCTTTATTGTTTAATAAGACATATTGTCTCTCGGCAAGATCTCTTGCAGCACCAAGTGTAATGTAAAATCGTGCATTAGGCAGCCGATGAAGAGCCGTTGCCGGATACCGTACATGAGTTTTTTCATATATTGATTTTTGAATTAACGGAGCCTTGGCTTCGCCTGCTGCAATTATGATAGCTGTGCATTTGGGATCAAATGATATTGTACCAAGGCCGATTGTGATGGCATGACGTTTTTTAGCAACTTCAATGCCGCCCAGATCTGATGCAGCAGCAGCCTGGGTCTCATAGTTTAAAGGTGTTAGTCTGGTTGTTGAGTGGTGGTCAGATCCAAGTACGTTAAAGGCGATATGTCCGTCGGGACCTATTCCTCCCAGAAAAAAACCAATACCGCCCAGCTGACGAATGGCCTCGTCATATTGATAGCACCATTGATCGATTTCTTCAAGTACGGATTTTTGCAGTGTCTCAAGGTTAGTGGTAGCATGTCTGAATCTAAGTGAAAGATCTACAATTCCACCTGGCCAGATATCATCAAGATTCATGCCTTCCGGCAGACCTGTTTTTCGGCAGTCGATGAGCAGTGCTTTTTTTGGATCAAGCCCAAAACCTTTAATATAATATTTATTTACATAAAAATGAAAACTATTGCGTTGAGACGGGTCAATTGGGTAAAATTCATCAATTTGTACAAAGTGTAAAGAGTGCATATCGGGTTTGCTGGTTGAGTCAATTCCATTTTCCTGAAGATCATTTTGTGTCTCTTTATTGTCCCAAGTGCTTAAGTAGTAGGTCACCCATTTAATGAAATGTTCAGGAGTTTTTCCTGTCGGAAGAGAGATAGTACCACCCGGATTTGCCAGTACCCACTCTAAAAAACGCAGTGCTGCAAGTTTGCCCAATAGAGGAAAGTTATTCATTACTACCAGGCCCATCTGTTCAGATGGTTGATAGATCAGCTTGAAACCGCTTTTCTCAACTGCAAGTTTTTCTACTTGCGAGGGAGTATCTGTTTTTTTGAGAGCCATGAGACCTCACTTTATTTAATCGGCTAATAATCTATATTATTGAGTATGGACATTATTTAAAAAAAGCCCCGATACACCGGGGCTTTATAATATTATGTTTGTATTAAGGGAGCCGGTTCAACAAAATTAACTTGCGATATTAAAAATATTTTAACGACTCTGCAGATCATAGAGTTATGTACATCTAAGTTTGTTTTAATTATATCAGACATCTTGAAATCAACCAATTTTAGACATAATTTGTTCAGTCATTGAATATACATAAAAATCCGTGTACTGTCAAGGAATAAATAAAAATTTTTATTAATTATTTTAGTTCGTGTATGGTTGATTTTGCCATTTTAATGGATTCATACAGTTTATAGACCGGATATGGTTGTGGTCTTCGGTTCCATTGTGCAGTAAGATATCGATCAAAGAAATTCCATAGTAAAAGACCATCATTGCTTTGCGGCTCAAGTAGATAGGCGGCCAGGTTGCCTAAAGGCTGGCCCGTTGGAATAAAATAGCTGCCGGCAGCAAATGTTTTGTCAATTATTTTTGTTTCTCCTTTTACAGTATTCATATAATGCCCTTGATAACTGCGTGCTCCTCTGCCGTAGGGGTCTGAAGGTTTGAGTTCTGATACCATAAATACTTCAACTTCAACGGTTATTTGTGTTTTTAGTTTCTCAACAATAATTCCATGACCGATTAAATTCCTGATGATTGCAGGATCTTTAAGTGGAATTAGATATCCAAAGGGGAAGCGAACCTGGGCTTTTTTATTCCAATGATGGATCAGGGGTGCTTTATAAATCTTTTTTTCTTCAGTTTTACGGTAACGTCTGTAGCCGCGTGCATTTGGGATTTCTTCATGCCCATAGCCTTGAATTGTTACATCCATGCCAAGTTTAACCTCTTCCATTGAAATTGCAAAGGAGTCGGTTGGTGCGGGATTGAGGCCACGTTGAATTACGCGTCTGTCTGCATTTGCTGCCATTTGGCAGAGTGTACTTTGATGCGTTTTACAATAATCCAGAATAGAACGGAGAAAATAATAATTACCCTGTACACGAGTTTTAAAATCGGCATGTGAGTAGTTCTCCAACAGTATCGCAAATCGATTTCTCAATCCCCAGTAGTTCCAGATGTAACGAGGCTCGGCACTTGTATGTCCCCAGCCAGTCTCAGGTTTACGCCAGTCGATATAATTTCCATATGGAATTGAGAGTACATCATACTTTTTTTCCAGGTGTTTATCAATTTCAGGCATCATTTTGCTGCGCATATACTCAATAATTTGATGGTCACCATTGGGATTCATCCCCCAAAGATATGTTACAGGTTCATCGTGATATGAGCCGTTGGTTGTATGGCAATCTACTAAAACAAGGGGATCCCATCTTAAGATTAAACGGTTCATCAATGACCTTGTCTCCGGTGATTCCTGCTTCATCCCGTCTCTGTTGAGATCAAGATTCCAGCCGTTATAACGAATACCGGCTTCTCTGGGACCATTGTCACCACGGTTGTTTTCACTTAGCTTGTCATTGCCGTCCACATTAAATATGGGTGCAACAAGGATGACAAATTGGTCAAGGAATTCGGGATTTTCATCAGCCAGAATATCTCTCATGAGCATTAGTACGGCTTCTTTGCCTTCTACTTCTCCTGCATGAATGTTTGCCTGGAAATATATCACGGATCTCTTGTCATAGATTAAATCTAAAGGATTTGCAGGGACAGGTTTACCGATAATGAGCATAGGTATATTGTGTCCGTCAGCTGTCTGGCCCATGGTTTCAACGCGCATGTGTGGAGTGATGGCCTGAAGCTGATCAATAAAATTTAATACATCTGAATATAAAGAGGTTTCTGTGTAATTTGATTTTTCTGCACGTGTCAGAGGACGATGCTGTGCATTTACGATAGTATTAGTAATCGCACAGATGAGAATTAACAGGGTAAGGATTCGTCGAGTCATATTGTTCTCCTTGACTGATATAATTGAAGGGGGCAGGTCGTTGGACCCTGAGAATGTTGATGGCTGTTCAGCTATTTATTTAATTTTACCGGCCAATTGATTCAGTATTTCACAGACTTCACTGGCGGAATTTGCTTTTCTAAGTGCCGCTCGAGTTTGCGTATCTCCAAAAATATGAGCAGCAGAACTAAGGAGTTTAAGATGCTCTCCCGGATCTCTGGCGCAAGTTAACATAAGCAGAAAAATATCACTTGGCGCATTGTCTACGCCGCCGAATGCAACGCCTGTATCATGGCGTCCAAATACCAATATGGATTTGTCTATTCCCATGAGGCGGCAATGGGGTATTGCTATACCATGACCAAATCCCGTAGGAGCCAGTTCTTCTCTTTCAGCTAATACCTGCAGAGCCTGAACTCTGTCAACATGCTGGTCTGTAGAGCCAATGGCTAAGTCAACCAGTTCTTCGAGGATTGCCGCTTTGGTTTTTGCCTTCAGACGGAGATTTATCTGTTGTGGTCCAATATATTCAAGAAGGCGTAGGGCTGCCTCATGGGGTCCGGCCGCAGGCTTCTTCATCATTTCCTCTTCTTCGCCGGCAACCCAGCTGCGCCATTTGCGTAAACCATGGTCAACTAAAAAAACACCGATAACTTCAAAGAATACAATTGCAGGTAGTATTATGGCCGCTATCTGGGGATTACCCAATACTGCGCCTGCATATACGGATTCAACAGCAGCAACACCTGCCTGAGGCAGCATAAGTCGCGGGAGACATGCCTTGATTTTAGGTCCTTCTTTCATTATTATGCAACCGAGCCATGTACCTCCGGTCTTCCCGGCCATGCGAGTAATAATATATATTATTGACATTAAGATAGTACTTCCCGTCATTCCTGAAAGATCAATACTTGCACCAATGAGTGCAAAGAAACCCAGGTTAAGCATGGGCATTATATTGTCAATCTTCAGGGAGTCGAAAATTGCATGAGAGTGAAAATTTGCAATGAGAAAACCAGCAAAAGTTGCTGTAATCAGGAAGGGCCAATGAAAATAATAGGCCAGGCCTGCGCCCAGGCTGACAGTGCCCATAATCAACAAAAGTATTTCTACAGAGGGTGATGGATGTTCAGATAGAATGCGTTGTAGAAATGCACCCTCCTGTGGACGGATCTCAGTCACTTCTTTTTCAAGTGTTATGTGGCGACGCCTGACAAGTAATCGCAGAACCAGATAGATAGCACCACCAATGAGTAGAGCCATCAAGACTTCAAAAAGCACAACTCCAAAGATATTGCCATGCGCTTCAGGTGTTATTTTCTGTAGCGAAAATTGTAAAAGGAAAGAAAAGATTATGACTTCAATCAGGTCATCCAGCACTACAAGGCTTCCAAGAATATGTCTGAGCCTGCCCTCAATACGGAGTTTATTCATGAGGACAAATGTTACGGCTGGAGCAGTTGCAATACCAATGGAGCCTATGAGTAAAGATTCAAGTAAAGGCTGTTTGGTAATAAAATAAAACGCACTGCTGATCAGCAGCCATGTCAATCCTGCCTGAATCAGGCAGATAATAACAGCTGATTTACCGACTTTTTTGAGGCGGCTCTGGTGTAGTTCCTCTCCAATACCAAAGGCTACTACAGACAGAAATACAAATATAAAGAAGTGAAGCGCTTCTATTGCATTAGCGTAGAGTGTGCCGGACTCGGGTGTTAGAATTCCCATTAACTGTAAAGCATATGGGCCTACGAGTGCACCGCCAACCAGCTGGCCGGTGACCTCAGAAAGGCGAAGGCGTTCACATAGTTTGCCTCCAAGGTGAGCGGCTAAAATTATCAGTCCCAGAGCAATCATCTGAACGGGGGCTTCTGGCATAGCAGTTGTACCTGTAGGATTAGAAGTGCTGAAAAAAGCCATTGGGAGCGGATTCACGAAGGTTCCTCTATTTAATAAATGAACATTGATTAGTTAAATGTGTCTTTCAGAACATTAAAAAATAGGAAATTTATTGAGGAGTTCAAACCGATTTTTTGACTGTTGCACTATCAAAATAGGTCTACATCAGACAGATGTAGACCTATTGCAATAGTGCAGCAGTCAGCTTAGTTTTAATTTAAAACTTTTATTCATATCTCAATGATGAAGCAGGATTGGTCTTGGCAGATTTTATTGACAGTCCCAAAACTGGCAGCAGGCCTATAATAATGGTACAAACTCCTGAAATTAAAAATATGTCTAATCCTAATGTAGTATGGTAGAAATAACTGTAGAGCCATTTACGCATGATTATATATGCCAGAGGCCAGGCAATAATATTTGATGCCGTAATTAATTTTAGATAATCTTTTGTCATCAGATAGACAATGTCCGTTTCTGATGATCCAAGAGTTTTTCGTATTCCAATCTCCTTGGTTCTGCGTTCAGCCATAAAAACAACCAAACCAAAGAGTCCAAGGCAGGAGATAAACAGAGCAAGGAAAGTAAAGTATCTGTAGATACGGCTGGTTACTATTTCGGTTTTGTACATATTTTCAAATTCATCGTTCAGAAAGTGATACTTAAAAGGATGGTCAGGAGAAAACTGTTTCCATACAGATTCAATATGCTGTATGGTTTCGCTCATGTCTCTTTCTGATGATTGAATATTCACACAAACATATTGATACCGGTCGGGGTCCATGACAATAATTAGAGGTGCGATACATTCATTCAGTGACTTGAAATGAAAATCCTTAACAATCCCAATGATCTGGCCCCGTTCTTTCCATTCAAACCACTTGCCAACAGGTGATTCAAGTTTCATAATTTTAACAGCCTGTTCATTTAATATATAAGCTTTGCCAGTATCGGTGGGGTATTGGTTTGAGAAGCTGCGGCCAGATATTATTTTTATATTCATTGCATCAATGAAATCATGATCCACGGACAAGAGCCCCATTTCAACATCCTGTACCGGATCTCTGTTCTCCCAGTCCAGGCCATTATATGACCTGGCAATTTGAGTGGGCAGTTCAGATGTAAGAGAGACGTTCTTGATGCCCCGGCCTTTTGCGATTTCGTTTTTTAATGCATCAATCTGTTGATGCATATTTCCGCGCATAGAGAAATAGAGTACTTGATTGCGATCAAAACCCAGATCCTTGTTCTGAATATATGAGAGCTGTCGGGAGATGACCAGTGTAGCAATAATCATAAAAATGGATATGGAAAACTGAAGAAGAACTAGAGTTTTTCTGATAAAAGACCCCCTGGAGCACCATTGTAATGTTTGAATTGTACTCCTCAGAGTTTTTGGAATTTTGAGCGATGCCAGTTGTATAGCCGGATAGCCGGTTGATATAGTCCACATTAAAACGGCCATTCCAAAAAGAAGTCCTATCCAGTTTAGACTGACAAATGGAGAAGGCAGTTGCATCCCGGACATCATGTTGAAACGTGTGAAAAACAAAAGGATAAAGCAGAGGGCCAGAAGCGTTGCCACAATAAACACTACAAAAGATTCTCCCATAAACTGGAAGAAAAGATTATTTTGGCCAGCACCATTAACTTTCCTGACAGCAACTTCTTTTAATCTGGTTTGAGCTCTGGCAGTTGTCAGATTCATGGTGTTTATAGAAGCAATGACGAGAATCAATATAGCAATCACGGTAAAGAAGCGTACATAACGTATATTGCCGCCACCTCCGGAACTATAGAGGTGAATCCGTTTGAGTGGCTCAAGATGAAGTATAGCCTGGGCCTCTGGTCTGTGGTCTATAATGATATTGGATATTTGCTTTTCAACCTCAAGGTGAGAGATATTTTTTGAGAGTTCTATATAGGCAAACAGCTGGAACCTTGCCCAATGACCAGGATCCCGGTCTTTTTCCAGATAGAGAGAGAATGGAAGGAAAAAATTATATTGTATATGGGAGTTTTTGGGGATATTCTCTATCACGCCGCAGACTGTAAAATCTTGACGGTTGTTCAGCCTGAGAGTCTGTCCAACGGCTTCATCCTGTCCAAAATATTTATTTGCTGTTTCTCGTGTAATCACAATGGAATTGGGATTTGTGAAACCGGTAATGTCATTGCCTTCAACCGAGGGGAAACTGAACATTTTAAAAAATGACGGGTCAACATAAGCGCCCGATTCATTAAAACGCGTATCTCCTTTTTGAATCAGAGATCCAACCGGACTGCATCTTGTGGTATTGATAATATCAGTATATTCGGATTTCAAGGCCGGAGCCACTGGTATGGACACAACAGGCCAGGTTTGGCCGAAACGTTTGAATTCAGTGACGATACGATAAAGTTCATTCCCTTTTTTGTGAAATCTGTCGTAACTTAATTCATGCTGAACCCAAAAGAGTATCAACACGCTGGCGGCCATTGCCAAGGCCAGGTTAAACACATGAATAAGTGAATAGAGTTTTTGCCGAAGGAAATTGCGCAAAGCTACCTTGAATACATGATGTAACATATATAACCTCTCCATAATTATAGATAAAATGAATGAGGGGAGAGCCTTGAGAATCTGTAGGCCCAGCCAAAGGCCAGCAGAGGCTTTTCCCTCTGATTGGTACTTTAGCTGGTACAGCTCCAGAAGGTCTCCGTACAGTGTGTCATGCTCTATATCATCCATGAAATTTTGTAGAAACAGTAACAGTATGGTCGAATGATTCATTTTCATGTCTCTTTTTCCAGCAGATCACCAAAGTCGTTCCAGATGCGGTCGTGAACAGCTTTGGATTTGGTTAGTTCCTGAATACCAATATCTGTTAACTCAAAGAACTTTTTACGCATTCCACCGCGAACAGCTGTTGATTCTCCTTTATAGCTGTTGAGCATTCCCCGTTTTGTCAGACGGTCAAGTGCAGTATACACTACACCGACAGCTACTTTGGCATCAAGCACTTCAGATAGATGCTGATACACATTTACTCCATATGCCTCGCCTCTGAATTTCCATACAGTCATTAATATCTGGTCTTCAAGTTTTGTTAGCATAAATACACCTGTTTTGTATGATGGTGATGCAATGTATATTTTTTCATAATTTATGAAAGTTTACGGTAGGAGCTGAGAGATTGTTTCATAAATTGTGAAAAAAGTCAAAAGTTTCATAGATGAAAGATGAGATATACCACTGAAAAGAGCAAGGATTAAGTAAAAAGTTAAAAGGATAAAGGATGAAGTTAAAAGTGGAGCGGAGACAGAACTATTTGGCAGGATTATGCGGATTGATGGAGGTTGATGGAAGGATTTAAAGGAATCGGCGCAGATTGAATGCCCGCCTATCTGCGCCTCGGTTTTTTATTTTCAAACTTCCTGGACGGATCGGGATGCTGTTTCCCATGTGCTTTGTGTGCACTGTGATCAAGGGTCACCATCTTGCCCTTCTGTCTTTCTTTCTGTCGCTTGTCACGGATCACATTGATCTCTTTGCCGGTAAAGGGGTCTTTCCCTGTCCAGTACATGACTGATGCCCATGTGCATGGAAGGGGAGTGAATATCTGTACCTGTTCAGGCTGAACATTGAGCTGGTTTTTGGCAAAGCGGCCCAAGGCAGACATATCCTGATCAGAGCAGCCGGGATACGCGGCAATGAAGTAATATGAAAGAAACTGTTGTTTTCCAATGTTTTTATTCAGCTTGTCAAACAGGTCTTTAAAACGCATCAATGATTTACGTCCGGGTTTACCCATGGAACGGAGTACAGAATCTTCACTGTGTTCAGGAGCAATCTTAAGCTGCCCGGAGGTATGAAAGCGAAGCAGGGTCTCCAGGTATGCTTCACCGCGCTGGCCATCAGCCAGTATCATATCATGACGCAGGCCGGAGGCTACAAAGACATGCTTTACAGTATCCAGATTACGTATTTTTCTCAGCAGCTGTTTGTGAGGCTCATGATTTACAGGCAGACTCGTACAGACATCAGGATAGAGACATGCCTTATCCTGGCAGGAGCCTTTTGTCTTTTTACGTCCGCAGTCAAAACCATACATGTTGGCCGTGGGGCCGCCTGCATCGTTGATAGTGCCTTTGAATGCGGGATGAGCACATACTTTCATTACCTCACGTAGGACAGAGGCCTCACTGCGTGATTGAATGCGTCGACCCTGGTGTACTGCAATTGAGCAGAAACGGCACTCTCCATAGCATCCTCTGTGTACAGGAATAGAAAATTGAATGGTGTCCTGAGCGCGTACTTTGCCATGCTTGATGTCATCCGGATGTACGTCCCGTGTGAATCTTAATTCACCGGCTTTGTCAAAATCTTCCTGATTCAGGGGGGGAGCTGGTGGATTGTGGATGAGGTATCTGTCTCCATGCGCCTGCACCAGACCTTTTGCAGTAACCGGATCCTGGTTGTTGTAGAATTTTCGGAACATCTTTATGAAAACATCAGGATTTGTCGATGCATCTTCAAAAGATGGCAAGTGTGTGTAAGCTTCAGGTACTTCGCGTTTAATGAAGCAGGTTCCGGGAATATTGTCAATGGGGATGTTCTCTCTCAGTCCTTCAGCCACATCAAGTATAGCCTGCTCGCCGTTCCCGTAGACCAATATGTCTGCCTTTGCATCAAAGAGAATTGATCTGCGGATTTTATTTGACCAGAAATCATAGTGGGCAATACGCCTGAGGCTGGCTTCAACGCCACCCAATACAATGGGCCTGGTATCTTTAAAGTGACGCCGTATTAAATTGGTGTAGACCATGGATGCTCTATCTGGCCGATGAATGTTCTTGCCACCAGGGGTTAGATCATCCTGATTTCTGAATTTGTTCATTGCCGTGTAATTAGCTACCATGGAATCCATGCAGCCACCTGTAACGCCCCAGAATAGGCGGGGTTCGCCCAGGCGGGCAATGTCATCTGATTTCACATCAGGCTGAGCAATAATGCCAACTTTGAAACCGTGTGCTTCAAGCCAGCGGCTAATTACGGCTGCTCCAATGAAAGGAGAGTCGATATATGTATCGCCTGTGATTATAATTATGTCACAGGCCTTCCAGTCTAATCTGCGAAGATCTTCAATCTGGGTCGGAAGAAATTTTTCACGTTCTGCGTATTTTTTCATGGGTGTAAAATAAGAAATTTTCCTGGTAACGGAAAGGGAATTTTGATTCTGATTTTTTTAGCTATTTCAGGCCTTTTTATACGTAAAGGTAAAAATGGAATTCGTGGCCGTGGGGGGCTGGTTGGAGTTGATTGGTTTGGTAGTTATAATTATCTTAGCTGTGATTTGTATGTCGTAAATACTAAATTTTGTCACAGCTTATCACAGATGCGTACGGATATAAAATTTAAAATGAAAGAAGAGCAGGAACATTGCCTACGGAAAAGAGCGAAAAAAACGAAAAAAGAGCACTCGCACAGATCACGAAGACCACGAAGCCGCCCTGCCCTGCCTGAAAGATATTGATGACTGCTAGTGGACCCTTGATGAGACTGCCGCTGTTGCCTGCACAAATGCCTTCCCGGCAGAGACAACGTTAAGTCCGTATGTGTCATTGCTGGCGTTCTGTGCCGTGGCAATCTCCTTTAAAAGAGCAGGAGTGAGATTAATCAAAAAAGAGGCGATCATGTAGATCGCCTCCAAAATTGAAAAATATATTTTATTATTTGACCAGATAAATGATTCGCGTATGTAGTTCAGAAGGATCTGAAACTGTTGTTGGATCATTCATGTAAAGTTCTATCATCGGTTCTGTCTGTGTTAATCCATTTTCTGCAAAATATTTTTGGAAAGCCCAGTGAGCAATTCCTGATTTATCATAGGGGCCAAAATAGTCTCCCTGATAGGCGGTCTGACGTTTGATAGTTACAACCTCCATGCCCTTGGGGGAGCGTCCTCTAAAAGGTATTGCGGCAGCCAAATCTGCAGAGCTTGTAGAAAAATCCCAACTATAATAGAGAGCACCGGGAATTCCAGCAGGTTGTTTGCCCGCTTCTGCCAGTTGGCCAATGAGTGCTCCATATGATTCGCCAAAGAAACTTTGCATATTGCCAAAAGTTACCTCTTTGCGGATGATAACATATTTAGTTGAGGCAAATTTGATTTTTTCAATTTTAAAGGCATTTATTGCAGCAATTTCTTTTTCTACAACGTCTTTGAGCAGCTCCAGCCCACGATCAAGTTCTTTTTCCATCATCTTTTCCATGGGTTGGAAGATCATCATGATATTCCATGGGAATGGCATTTCACCGTACATGCCCCAAGCAACTTTTGTTTGACCGTCTTCTTCTGTGAGTCTGATATAACCGTCAGAATGAGACTCCCATGGTTTGATGAAGTGAAGGTGATAGTCTATGGATTGGTTCTGCACTATGCCCGTGTTAATCATCTCACCTTTTCCGGTTATTTTCGGGTCACCGGTCCATTTATAGATCGCCCCCTTAAGACCATCTTCGCCTTCTATGCTGATAGTCATTGTAGAGTCTTTCTCTGCCCATGGTGACCAGTCATGCCAGCCTTTCCAGTATTGTACGTGCATGTACACAACTTCTGCAGGTGCATCAATCAAAATAGTATTTTCAAATTCATATTTTTTTGGAGCGATGAGGCCAACGGCCACAATTAATAAAATTATTCCAAGAACGATGAATCCGACGATTTTTAAAATCTTCATGGTTTTCCCTCCCGGAAAATTGAGCAGGTTAATATTTGTTATATTTTAGAGGTAAGTCGATCATAAAGTAATCTAAATGAAGTAAAATGTCAATAGTCTATGAGAATAATCAGGAATAAATGGATGACCTTATAAAAAAGTTCCCGGTAATAGAGTTGAAGCTTGCACCTTTGCTACAGATTTTATATTTTATGGAATAAGTGGATAAAATTATTGTATGACAAGTGAGAGCATGGTTCAGAAGCTACAGAACATGATTAATGACCGTGAAGATCTCCGCTGGGTGAATAAAGCCCGGCGCGGAGACAGACGGGCTTTTGATAAATTGGTACTGAAACATCAGAAACGTATATATTTTACCGTGCGCAAACTTGTAAAAGATTATGACGTGGCACATGATATGGTTCAGGATGTATTTGTAAAATGTTTTCAGAAACTGCATCAATTTGACGGCAGTCATGCTTTCTACCCTTGGCTTCACCGTATAGCTGTGAATACATCGCTGAATTATTTGAAAAAGGAACAGAGACGTGGTGAGGTTCTGTACACAGACAGTGAAGCATTGCCTGACAGTGGTGGAGAAACACCGGAAGAGGCCATGGTATACGGAGAATTGGCCCATGCTGTTGAAGCCGCAATAGGGCAGCTGTCGGAGCCGCAGCGTCAGGTGTTTATACTGAGAACTTCTGAGGGTCTTCAATATGAAGAGATTGCAAGGGAGTTGAGTATTTCAACAGGTACAGTTATGTCCAGGCTTTCCAGGGCCAGAGAAAGATTGAAAAATATTCTGGAACCGCATCTCACGAATAAAAGCATAAAGGTTTGATATGAAGTGTAATCAAATCAGAGAACAGCTGAATGCCTATATGGATGGAGAGTTAAAAGGCGAAGCCGGAAAGCGGGTCTCAGCCCATCTTGCGTACTGTTCACAGTGCCGTGAAGAACTGGCAGCATTGACTGCAGTTGATGAGTTTGGCCGGATTCCCTACGTTGATGATCCCGGCGATGTGTACTGGAAACGATTGAATAGAGATATCAGCAGTGCTGTGGACAGGGCATCAGGGCAGAGAGTAGCAGATAAGCATTCTGCCAGACGCAGAATACTTCCTTTAAAACCGGTAACTCTTCGTCTTGCGGGAATGGCTGCTGCCGCTGTAATGGTTTTGTTTGTGGGAAGGGAGATGCTTGAAGATAATAAGACAATTCCTGTGTATGCGCCTCTTCCTGTTATAATGAAGGCAGATGTTGCAGAAGAATCTATGGAAGAAATGGAGACTGTAAAAGAGGCACCGGCAGTTAAAACTGAAAGTCGTACCCAAGAGAAAATGCAGGCTGCTCCGGAAAAATCGGTCCGCCAGAGGGAGGCGAAGAAGATAAATGATGTGGATCTTGCCGATAAGGATGAACAGGATGCTGTCAGTAAGATTGTCTTGCGCGGAGCTGCTGTGGCCGGTGTTGAAAAAGGAAAAATGTATACTGTGGATGGTGTGGCAGCACCTGTAGAGGCTGTTCCCGCTGCTGCTCCTATACCTGCCGGTGTTCATCAGAGAGACCGGAGAATGGCAAAATACAGTACCGATATTCATACTACTCAAACTGACTCTCTGAATATGCAGATTAAAGCTCTTGAAGGTGATCTGCAATCCAATGGAGAGTTACACAATGTCAGACAGATACGTATGAAGCAGGCCAGGCTTCATTATGACAGAGCGCATCAGCTCATGACACCTGAAGCCATACGTGAGGCGCGTCTGTTTTATGTGGTTTACGGGGAGTGGCTTACAGCGCAGGCTGACTCAACAGTGTTCGCCGATAAAAGACGTCGTCTGGACTTTCTTGTCAGGACAATTGAGGAAAAATAAAAAAAAGATGGAATAAATCTCCATGTTAAGTGTATGGCCTTGTGAAGATTACTTCATAAGGCCATTTCATTTTAAGGAGATTATCATGCAAGTACTATCCAAATCCATGTTACGCCTGCTATCAGTAATGGCGTTGATAATGATTCTTTCAATTTCCACGGCATTGGCGCAGCTTAACAGGCCTCCGGTAATTATGCCTGTGAATCCTGCGCTTGAGATGACACAGTATGATGTAGATGTGGAAGTTGTAAATCAGGTTGCCACAGTGACAATACAGCAGACATTTGCCAATCGTTCACACAGACCATTGGAAGGTACATATTTTTTCCCTCTGCCAAAAGGGGCGGGTGTTACAGATTTTCAGATGCTTGCTGATGGTAAAATAATGAGAGGAGAGATTCTTGATAAAGATGCAGCCAGAAAGATCTATGAAGATATTGTCCGCAAACAGCTTGATCCGGCACTTCTGGAATATGCGGGGCTGAATCTCTTTAAAGCCCGCATATTTCCCATACCTGCTAACGGCCAGCGTCAGATTACATTGACATATTCAACCATATTGCCGCAGGATAACGGACTGGTACAGTTTAATCATCCTCTGGGCGGCCGCATTGTCGGCGGCCGGTTTAGACATTCGGGAAAACATAGACAGATTATTAGTCCCAATATAACTATAGAATTGCGTTCAGATATTCAGATCAATTCAATCTATTCACCCAGTCATCGTATAGAGATCGGGAGAAAAAATTCCGGCCGTGCCTCTGTGAGTTATGAGGGGAATGGTACAGGTAGTAAACAAAGTTTTATACTGTACTATGCTGTATCACAGGATGAACTCAGTGTCAATATTATTACGCATCGACTCGGCGGCAGTGATGACGGATATTTTCTTATGATGGTTACACCGCAACATGAGAAAGATAATACGCCTGTAACGGCAAAAGATATTCTCTTCGTAATGGATACTTCAGGCAGTATGGAAGGGGAGAAGATAGAGCAAGCAAAGGCGGCTCTGCGTTACTGCATTAACGGCCTGGATAGAAATGACAGATTCAATGTTATAACCTTCAGTTCAGAGGTGCGGCAATTCAGAAATAAGCTTGTAGCTTCAAAAAAATTTAAGCAGGCGGCACTGGAATATATTGACAGCATTGAAGCCAGTGGCGGTACACGGATCAATGATGCTTTGATAACTGCACTGGGCAGTTCATTTGATGGTAATCGCGCAGCCAGCATAGTATTTCTCACTGATGGGCTCCCTACAGTTGGCGAGCGCGATCCCGGACGTATAGTGAAAAATCTGGAAAAGGCGAATCGGTCAGGTGTAAAGATTTTTACATTTGGTGTCGGTTATGATGTGAATACATTTCTCCTGGACAAGATTGCGCAGTGCAGCAGGTCAGTGTCTGATTATATTGAGCCCAATGAGAATATAGAAGAACGGATAGGGTCTTTTTATGATAAGATACGCTATCCTGTATTGACAAATCTGTCTGTTGACTTTGGCGATATGATACCAAAAGATGTTTATCCTGTCATTTTGCCTGATCTCCATAAAGGTGACCAACTGACAATACTGGGACGTTTCAGCCATAGCGGCAGAACCAGAATAAATATTGAAGGTTTATCCGCCGGCAGAGCAGTGAGGATCAGTCATCGATTGAAGATAAATGAAGTGGAAGATGGAAATGATTTTCTGCCGCATGTGTGGGCAACCAGAAAAATCGGTACGCTGATGGATGAGATTCGTCTTTATGGTAAAAATGATGAGGTGGAGAAGGAAATTGTTCGGCTGAGCAAACGTTACGGTGTCATGTCGCCACTGACATCATTTCTGGTAACAGAAGACGTGCAGATGGTGGATCGTGACCTTCGTCGTATTAACAACAGCGGTGCTGCTCTGCGTGGATCGGCCCTGCCTAAAGGTTCGGTAATGGCGTTTGATGGAGTTAAAGTGTTTGAAGCTGCTATGGCACAGCAGCCTGTCAGCGGTGTGCAGGCGGTGAAGATGAGTAAAAATGTCAGAGAGATGAAAGAGGCAGAGACTGTAGAGATGCCCGATGATGTGAAACGAATAGGCAGCAGGACATTTTATCTCAATGATGATATGTGGGTGGACAGCGAGTATACAGATGAAAAAACAATTGATATTAAATATGGCAGTCTGGCCTATAGAGAATTTGCGCTTATGAGTATAGATAATGCCAGAGTACTGGCATTGGGAGAAAAAATGATTTTCAAGCATGCCGGGCGATTTGTTAAAATTTCTTATTCAGGCAGGACGGAGTGGAATGCCGGTGAGATGGAGAAGGTTTTTGCTGAAGCCTTTAAGTAAACGTTAATCAGCGAAATTGAAAAAGGGGGGACGGATTTCCGTCCCCCCTTTTATATTGAAAACTTTGAGTTAAACTATAAAAATAGATTTTTTGGTCCTGTGTATTGTGCCTGTGTAAAATCTATGCGGCGCATAGGTTTCTGTGTTTTAAGCTCTTCATCAAAATGAGCGGAGAGCCCCATTATCCGGCCATAGATAAACAGTGCTTTGGCAAGCTTGGGGTCAATGCCCATATCAGCGATGACAGCACCGATAACACCGTCAACATTTATAGGAAGTTTCTTACCGCGGATATTCTCAAAAATATCGCTGATTAGTTTGGAAACTGCTACACAGTGAGAAGAGAGGCCGGCACTGTCAGACAGGCTCCAGAGTATATCACGGCGCGGGTCCTGAGAATGAACACGGTGTCCCATTCCTTTGATACGGACTTTAGCCTCTACAGCCTCTGACACACATAGGCGGGTTGCCTCTTCCAGTTGTATACTGTCAGTCTCAGCCCTGGCAACACATGACATGAAAAATTCTGCGGCTTTTTCGCCTGCACCGCCATGCATGTCGGTAATGGCACCAACGCCCTGTGCAAGAGCCACTTCATAACTGGCTCTTGCTGTTGAGGCTATTAGCGTTGCCTGAGCAGAAGGCGGTGTTACACCATGATCCATTGAGGCTGTTACAACGGCCTCCAGCATTCTGGCTTCTCCGCTGTTAAAATCAGTTTTACCTGTTACTGCTCTGTATATCAGTTTGTCGGCCCCGGCATTGGAGTCTAAAGATTTGACTGCTGCAGTATTACCCAGAATTTCTGCCAGATATGCGCCAAAACGGCCTAAGGCGAATACTGCTTTTTCAACCATATCAGGGGGATTAAAACTGGCCAGCTCCTCATCACACAGAATATATTTCTGAAGCGTTTTGGAGATATCTTCAGCCGGATTTCTATGCACAGCTGGAAGAGGTTTCCGAGTGGCTGTAATGGCCAGTTCTCTTAAGTTATCGGCCTTATTCTTGTTTGGCCTTTCACCGCTGATAATAATACAGGCGGCCTCAATCAAGTCGGCTTTTTCTACAATGTCAGTTAATTTATAGCCGCGAACCACTAAGTTATTGGGTTCAACTAAAGTTACATCGGTATTCCATATATTTTTGTTTTCTGTCATTTGAGCCTCGCTATCGCTCTTCCAGTTTTTTCTTTGTGTATTTTAGAAGGCCGCCGGCATCCATGATTGCCATCATTTCATCGGGTAGTTTTGGAAAGTTATAAGATTTGCCGGCTACAGTTATAGTACCGGCTGTGGTATTCAGCTCTACACTGGCACCTTCTTTATAGGCATCTACAGCTTCGGCACACTCTATAAGCATAAGTCCCTGATTTGTTGATGCTCTGTAGAATATACGTGAGAAACCCTTGGCAACAATGGCTTTTACTCCTACAGCCTTAAGGCCAAGTGCAGGTTGTTCACGAGATGAACCACATCCAAAGTTATTGCCCGCGAATATTATGTCACCAGCTTGTACCGCAGATGCGAAATCAGCATCCAGATCTTCTAAAAGGTGAGGTTTGATCTCTTCTGCCGTGGAACATGTATAAGTATATTTGCCTGGAAAGAGCATGTCTGTATTGATATCGTCGCCGTATTTAAAAACTTTCATTAGATGATCTCCTTCCTGGGGTCTGTAATTACGCCATGTAGTGCACTGGCAGCCACAGTTGCCGGGCTGGAAAGATAGGTTTCAGCATCTTTACAACCCATGCGGCCCTTGAAATTACGGTTGGCTGTTGATAGAGTCTTCTCGCCGGGGGCCATAGCACCCTGATGGGCACCCAGGCATGGTCCACAACCCGGAGGTAGCATTACAGCACCAGCTTCAACCAAGGCATCAATATAACCTTTTTTCATGGCTTCACGCATAATATGCCTGGAGGCAGGTAGTATGAGCATGCGTGTGCCCGGATGAATTTTTTTACCCTTAATAATCGATGCGGCTATCTCAAAATCGCTCAGGCGGCCGTTGGTGCAAGTGCCCAGAAGTATTTGATCAAGAGGTATTCCCTCAAGCTCATTAACAGGTTTGACATTATCAACAGTGTGAGGAGCAGCAATAACAGGTTCCAACGTGGAAAGATCGTATTCCAATTCGCGGATATATTCGGCATCTGCATCTGCCCATACTACATCATCGGCATTAAAAGGAATATTATATTCATCAAAAAATGCTTTGGTTGTATTGTCAACTGGGAAGACGGCAATTTTTGCGCCCATCTCAATACCCATGTTAGCAATAGTGAAACGATCATCCATGCTGAGGTTATGAATATCGCCGTGAAACTCAACAGCTTGATATGTAGCACCATCAGCGGAAATATCACCTATTATCCGAAGGATGATATCCTTTGCAGATACACCTTTTGCCAATCGTCCTTTAAGAGTGATTTTGATTGTAGGCGGTACTTTGAGCCATGTTTCACCCATCAGTATGAGAGCTGCTGATTCGGTTCTGTCTATGCCTGTTGAAAAAGTTCCAACTGCACCGTAGGAGCATGTATGGCTATCTGAGCCTACAATAATACGACCAGGTCTTGCAAATCCTTTTTCATATACAACCTGGTGACATATGCCTTCTCCAATATCAAAGAAATGTTCAATTTTGTGTTCTTTGACAAAGGCTCTGATTTTTTTATGTCCGGCTGCATTTTTTTCTGATGCGGCAGGTATGACATGATCAAGTACGATGATATTGAGATCAGTACGGACTACGCCGTATTTATCCAGCTCATCGCCAATTTTACCTACTATGGCGGCAGTATTGTCGTGTGTGAGCAGGTAGTCGGGTTTGATAGTTACTATCTGTCCGACTTTGACAGTATCCTGCCCGGATTTATGTGCTAGTATTTTTTGAGCAAAGGTCATTCCCATGGGAAGCCTCCGAATTAATTAAAGTGATTGATTATTAGACAACATCTGGCCGATTTTCTGGATCAGTGCTTCCAGATCGTCCTGTGGAATCGCCATTAGACTTAAAGCACTTTGAAAACCGACCTGGTCGTCAGAATGCTGAAAATATACAGCATCTTGGTCTGGTATGTCAGCAACATGTTCTATCAGGCCTTCTGCTGTTCTAATCAGCGCAGCAAGTATTAAGGCCTTGTCATCATGTTGATTTGTAAATGTGGTATGATGTTGTGATATTGCCTCATTTAGTTCTTCAGGCAGTTGCCACGCCCGTGCAACAAAAGTACCTATGATGCAGTGGTTGGTCCTATACCGGTTCTCTTCGAACTGTAATAGATCCGCATTGTGTCCAGCTGCCCTTAAATCATTGTAGTACTGAGGGAAACGCTGCCCCAGAAGAGGCATGCCGCAATCATGAAAGAGTCCTGCCATATAGGCCAGGCCTGTGTCTATTTTGTATGCGACCTTTCTGTCAAGATGCATTGAAATAGTCTGACATGTACGTGCAACAATTAAGGAATGTTCATGAAAAGTATTCATCTCTTCTTGCGGCAGTCCAGTCTGTTTAAATGCTGTTCTCAAGGCAGAAGTCAGAATAATATTTCTGAAGTTATCCAGGCCAAGAATAGGTAGTGCTGTTTCGAGGCCTTTAATAGGATAACGTGTGGCAAAGAAAGGTGAATTGGCTACTTTAATAACCTTGGCGGTCAAGGCAACATCTTCGCTGATAAATGCCAAAACTTTAGTAAATGAGGGTTCGGCTTTAGACAGCTCTTCCTGTATTCCAATTAGCACTCGAGGTGGGCTTGGTATAGTGATACTGGCAAGAATTTTCTGTGCCGATTCTTGCACACTCAGTGAAGATGTATGATCAAACGATTCGCTCATGGTTATTCCTGATTAAAGATTAAGAAGGCCGCCTTTTTGGTAGATCTGCATCTGGATATCTGCAAAGGGATTGGCATTAATAAGCTCGCCTGTCTTTTCTCTGCGTATTTCACCAGTTTTCAGATTTACTTCGATGATTTCACCGTTTTCAATATTGGATTCGATTAGTTTGCTGTTGATAATTGGCAGACCGGCATTTATAGCGTTGCGTTCGTAAATAGCACCAAAAGAAGCGGCCACAATACCCTGGACTCCCAGAGCAGAGAAACAATCCACAGCTTGCTGGCGTGAGCTGCCGGCACCGAAGTTGGCACCGGTAATAACAATATCACCGGGTTGAACTTTGTCTGCAAAATCTTCCCAGCCTTTTAGATTGTCAAATGTATATTGGCCCATTTGGTCGATTTCGGTAATAGCCAGATAACGGTTATGAAATATCATATCAGTATCTATGTTGTTTTCTCTAATAACCCAAACACGACCTTTCAGAGTATTAGGCTTATCAGAAACGGAATCGCTTTTTACCTTGTCGCCAGCTTTAATACCTGGCCCGGGTGCAAATTCTGCCTGTACTTTTGGCATTGCATTTGTAGTGGCTATAACACCTGCAATTGCGCTGGCAGCTACGGTTTGAGGAGATGCAAGATATACAAAACCCTTACCCTGTTTACCGGCAAAATTACGATTCCCTGTAGATATAGTGATTTCATTGGGCCCATTTTGGCCTATTTGACCTGCAGCGCAACCTGCACAGCCTGCATTGCCAACAAGTGCACCCGAATCGATGAAAATGTCAATGATTCCATCTTCAAGGCAGCGTTCCCAGACCTGGCGAGTGGCAGGTACAATTTTTAGTACAACACCGGGAGCGATTGTATTTCCTTCAAGCACTTCAGCTGCGGCTTTCATATCTTCATAACGGCCATTGGTGCAAGAGCCGATAAATGCCGAATCAATTTTGATGCCTGCAACTTCTTTTGCAGGGCATACATCCTCAGGATGACCGGGACGGGCTATCATAGGTTCCAGATTTGAAATATCTATCTCTACGATTTTGTCATACACAGCATCATCATCGGCATACACCGGAGTAAATTTTTTCTCAAGACGGTTGAAATGCTCAATAACTATATCATTTGGTGGAAATATGGCGATAATGCCGCCCATTTCAGTAGCCATTGATGCGATGGTGATACGCTCAGAGAGCCCCATCTTATCAACTGCTTCACCATAAAATTCGGCGGAATAACCTAATAATCCTGCAGCTCCAAATTCTTTGAGAAGTCTAAGAATAATGTCCTTTGCCGGAGTGTTTTCAGGAGCCTGGCCTTTAAGGATTACTTTTAGTGATTTGGGTGCCTTGAACCATACACTGCCATTGGCCCATGCAGCGGCAATATCCTGATCGCCCATGCCTTGACCAAAGGCACCGATTGCCCCCAGAATATTTGCATGGCTGTCAGTTGAAACCAATGTGCCGCCCGGAGTGACCAGTCCTTCGTCAATCGCAATATGTGTACCTATGCCTGCATTGATATCGTAGACAGGAATATTGGCTTCACGGGCGAATTGGCGGCAAATATGTTGATTCGTTGCATATTTTTGATCTGAACCGCCGGGATTACAGTCAAAAGTAAAAAATGTACGATTGGTATCATCAATACCCATGGCATTGTCTTTGATATTTTTTATTACATTGGCACCGCCAAAATCACGGGCAATACGGGCATCTATGAGAATGTCTGCAATTTGTCCGGCCTTAACTTCATGGCCCGCATGATTAGCTAGTATTTTTTCAATGATGGTCAAACCCATCTTGTACTCCAATATTTTTTTTATAGATTAGATTGATAGTGTTTTTAAATTCCAAAATACAAATGACAAATTCCAAGGATCAAATTCCAAATTTTGTTGTAGCTCATCATTATTCATTATTCTTTTGTCTTTTGTTATTTGTTATTTGGTGCTTGGTGCTTGGTATTTAATCTTCTATGAGCGTTCCCTTTTGTTTCATGACCAGAGGATTGAATGTAGCAAAATCCGCCTGGTGAACCAGTACGGCTTCAAGCACCTGGGGACGGCCGTCACCTTCTTTTGCGTGGCATATGATCATGTTTAAAACATCATCGGTAATGCCGCATTCAGAAGCAATTATTGCTCCGGAGATAGGATGTCGGGCATACTTACCGGCCAGGCTTTTGCGGTAACCACCTTTGCCGTCCGGTTCTATCTCCATAAGTTTGCCTACATCGTGCAGAAGGCCGCCGGCAGAGAGACGGTCAAAGTTGATTTTGTAGGGAAGTTTTTTATATCCCTCAGTCTGTGCACGGCCCAGAGCAACGGCACCGTCAGTTACAGCAATGGTGTGATCAACAAAACTAACGCCGCAGGTATCGGTTAGAAGTGTGAAGGGTATCTGATGAAGCTCTTCTACACTTTTCCAACCGCCCAGTGCGCAGCCCTTGACCCATGTCTCTACGGTCTTCTCTCGCAAAGAGGCGTCTTCAATGCCATCGAGTTGTTTCTGAAACAACGTTTCGATGTCGCGTGCTTGAATCATAGTCTGTTTCTCCTTGTTTGTTCCATTATTGCACTATCAAATAATAAGCGCAATCCCTTGTTTGTCAATATTCGTTAAGATACGTATGTGGGTTCAAAATAGCAAGATGAGTTTGTGATGTTTTAAAAAAAACAATATTATAATATGTTTATGTGTATCTTCTTTCAAGTCCTGTAAATACTGTTATCTGTTAAAAAGAGATTATTGACAGTTTTCTAAATATACGTTCCGATTTACTATTAATCCTGCTAAGCCTCAAGGAAATTTGAAAAAGAATATTGACACATTTTTCATTTAACTTGGAAATCGACTATACTGATATGTATGTTTAAACTATGGATAAAAAACAAATAATACTTGAAGCCGCCGATTACCTTCGGTTGAAAGCACCACAATTCTTATTTAAGAATGCCCTGGTGCTTGGTTCAGGTCTGGGTAAGTTTGCCGAGACTCTGGATAATGCCATTATAATTGAGACTGCAGAAATCCCTCATTGGCCAGTTCCGACTGTAGCCGGGCATTCCGGCAGGATTATATTTGGCAGTGTTGGACGCATTCCTGTGATGACACTACAGGGGCGTTCTCATTATTATGAAGGGCATGACATGTCCCGCGTAGTCTTTTATGTGCGTGTCATGGCAGAGCTGGGAATTAAAAATCTGTTTCTAACCAATGCAGCAGGTACTTGTAATCCCGACTATTCACCCGGCGATTTTATGCTTATTACCGATCACATTAATCTCATGGGTACAAATCCATTGATAGGGCCTAATGACGATGAATTTGGACCGAGATTCCCCGATATGACAGAGGCCTACAATCCTGATCTTTCTAATTTGCTTCGTGAAGCAGCAAAGGAGTTGGGAATTGCAATTAGAGAAGGCGTATTAGCCGCTTTTACCGGGCCAAGTTATGAGACTGCGGCTGAGATCAGAATGATTCGCACGTTGGGTGCGGATGCGGCGTGTATGTCTACCGTACCCGAGGTCATAACGGCAGTCCAGGCAGGTTTGAAGGTGGCTGCAATATCGTGTATAACCAATATGGGAACAGGACTGTCTGCCAATAAATTGAGTCATGATGAAGTTAAGGATGTAGCGGGAAAGATTGAAAAACAGTTTATAGCGTTATTGTGCAGGACATTGGGAAAGCTTTGAGAAGAGCAGGAGCAATTAAACATGGATGAAACGAAAAATTAATTTTTGTCTTCCTGAACTTGTTTCAGGATCTTGTAATTAAGCTTATTAAAAGTATTTCCCACACAGAGATCACGGATAGAAAATTAAAAAAAATAAAAGTAGAGCAGGAGCATTGCCCACGAAGAAGAGCGGAGAAGAACACGGAGCCGCCCTGCCCTGCCTGAAAGATATTGATAAATGCTGGTGGAGTTTTATGGGACTGCCGCTGTTGCCTGCACAAACAGCTCCCCGGCAGAGACAAAGTTAAGTACATATGTGTCTTTGCGAGGCGTTCTGTGCCGTGGCAATCTCCTTGCGCTATACTCGTGTAACCTACAGTT
>JAGLOF010000049.1 GCA_023139105.1 bacterium | reverse complement strand
GAAGCAACTTCCTTGACCATCTGAGCACCCATATTTTCAAATGGATCTTCCAACTCAACTTCTTTGGCAACTGTAACACCATCTTTGGTTACGGTTTGAGCACCAAATTTTTTTTCAATAACAACATTACGGCCTTTGGGGCCAAGTGTAACCTTTACGGCCTCTGCCAATTGATCCACACCACGCTTCATGGCCTGACGTGCATCAGAACTATATTCAATCATTTTTGCACCCATTATAACTAATCCTCCTTAAAATAAAATCTTAAACGATGGCGAGAATGTCGCTCTCACGCACGATCAGATAATCTTCAGTATCAATAGCAACCTCGGTTCCGGAATACTTGCCGTAAAGCACAGTATCACCGACTTTAACACTCATGGCAACAACTTCACCTGTATCAGATGCTTTTCCGGGGCCAACAGCTACAACTTCACCCTTTTGGGGTTTCTCTTTGGCTGAATCCGGAATAATGATGCCGCCCAGTACCTTATCTTCTGCTTCTGCGGGTTTTATAACCACGCGATCAGACAATGGTTTGACGTTCATACACAAACCTCCTTAGACCTTGTTTTTTATATGTTAGATGATTTCTTGTTAGCACTCTTAAAGGGAGACTGCTAATTCGTTTGATAAATATAATGTTTTTAACGCAAAAGTCAAGTAAAAAATGCATAAAAAAATGACGGACTCCGCCCACAAAGTCCGTCATGAAAATTCTGAATATAGATGTATATTCTAATACATTTCCAAGCTTCAAAAAATACTACAAAAATTTATAAAACAGCCGGAGTCAGCAGCTTGCAAAATCACAAAATGAGTATTATTCAATTCTTAAATTAGCGGCCGGATCTTTATTTATATTTCTGATAACCTGTATGCCAATAGTCAACATAGCCGTAAGAAAGGCAATAAATGCTCCGACAACAAATATCCACCAGGAAATAGGTGTACGATGTGCAAAATCATTTAACCATGAACGTGCACACCAATAAGACAAGGGACAGGCTAATAAGATACCTGTCACTACCAACCTAAGAAAATCTTTTTGCACCAACTGGTGTAACTGCACAGAACTTGCACCAAGAACTTGACGGATACTGATTTCTTTTGTTCGCCGGACTATGACGAGCAATGATAAACCAAACAAACCGGAACAGGCGATAAACAGGGCAACAAAGGCCGATATTTTTACAATTTTTTTCCAACGTGCCTCTTCTACATAAAATTCAGAGATAATGTCTGAAATAAAATGATATTCAATCAACGTATCAGGCCAATATACTTCATACTCTCTCTTAAGCATATTAACAACAGATTTGGTATGTTCACTGTTAAATCGAATGTATAAAGTTGAAAAACCTGCATCGGGATTAATTTCAATAACTTGAGGAGTCATATCTGATTTTAGGGACTGAGTATTAAAGTCTTCTACAACACCGACTATTTTTGAATCTTTTGAGTGCCCGTACATCGCTCTCTCCAATAGCTGACCAAGTGGATTGGCTTCCAGAAATGCATCAGCATAAGATCTGGTTACAACTAAATATCGATTAATTTTTTCATCTTCCGGCAATGCCCATTTGTCCATTTTTAAGCCAAGAGCATTAAAATAATCCGGTTCAACTTGATTTATACACACTATACGATTATTTCCATCCCGATCTTTACGGATAGTTGCAGCTCCTCCCAAACGATAGCTGGCACAGACAACGCCACTTACACCTTGAGCTGACAATAACTTTGCTTTAAAATCCAGAACACGTTCATGTGTAAGTTGCTGCCGTTTAATAGAGTAATCCAAATTAACTTCAATCACATTATTCAAATCAGAACCGAAGTGATCGCTCATCATAAATTTATGCTGTTTACTAATAACAAGAGTTACGATAATTAGAAAAACAGAGATAGCAAACTGAAATATAATCAAACATTTTGAGAGAAAATTTCTACTCGATAGTCGATACCTGCTATGAAGAATCTTTGTCAGTTCAATTTTTGAAAGAATGGCAGCAGGATAGATTGCTATTACACTCAATAATAACAAGCTAAGTCCTGCCATAAAATACAGCAACATGGGATTGCCCGGATTAAAGGATGTAATTGATTTCCCCGTTAACAATGAAAAGGCTGGTAATACCCATTGTGACAGTAAGAAGCCGACAGTAAAAGTAATGAGGATTACTATAATAGATTCACCCAGAAGCTGTTGAATGATCTGTTTGCGGGCCGCACCCATCATTTTATAAATTCCAATTTCCTTTATACGTCTTGTCATACATGCCAACGCTAAATTTACATAATTTATTGAGGCCAAGAGCAAGATCAATAGAGCAATACCAATAAGAACCAAAGATGGCTGTATTGTACTGGCCCCCTCAAGAATTGGAAAGAAAAAGAAGCCATCATGATGCAGGTGAAAATCTGCAAAAGGCATAATATTATATTTTAAATATTCCCCGTCAGATAAGGGATCCAGATAAGGACGTGTAATATCATCAAATCCGGAGATAAAATCATCCATCTCCGTTCCGGCATTTATTTTAATGATCAATGATGCATTATCATCCCAGGAAGTCCCATAATCTTTAAGAAAATGATTAATGGATATGAGATGCGAAAAAGTCAAACTTGATGCACCTGGTATTTTAGCAAAAACACCGGCGATTTCAAACTCTTCATATTTATCATCTATGTTCACTGCGATAGTATTACCCAGCGGATTCACATTGCCGTAATACTTGAATGCAGTCTCTTCAGAGAGATATATTGCTCTTGGTTGATTATCCAGAGCATTACCTGAACCCCATTTCATGGGAAAGGAAAAAATTGAAAAAAATCCGGAGTCAGTGGCCAACAAGTCTACTTCCGATATTTCACTTCCTATTTTTATAAAACTATTCTCACGATTCAATCTTACAGCTCCAATAACTTCCGGCTGGTCTGCAACTAACATCTGTCCCAAGGGGGCATGAGCTGGAACAAACATTTCATACCGACTATTTTCCGTATTGACTAAGGCTAATTGATCAATATCTCTATGAAATTTATCATAATTGAATTCATCATAAACATAGTGGAAAACCAGTAAACTCCAGGCAATTGCTACAGAAAGTCCGACTATGTTAATGACTGTGTACACCCGGTTCTTTTTCAGATTTCGCACGCCAATCTTTAAATAATTTTTCAGCATTCCCTGTCTCCATTTCAATTTACCATAAATTAAACTGCATACAGATCCCACAAGCTGCCATGTCATCCATTTAGCAGCCTCCAGCCGGCCTTCTGTCTTGATGATAGACGTATAGTATTCCAAAATATCATTGGCAATAGTAACGGTTTCGTCACCCTGGTGTCCCTGACCGAAGATCCATGTCAGAAAATGAATCAATAAGCTATCTGAATTCATGACACTCCTTTTGTGCCGTTTATCAAAACTGCCATTCCTCTCCATAATTTCTTATTTAATTCACGAGTCGCTTCCAGCGCGATGACACCTTCCGGAGTAACTGTGTAATAAATTTTTTTCCGTCCACAGCCTTTACCCGGATCTTCAACCCGTTTGTTGACAAGGCCTTTTTTTGCCAAAATATCCATTGACACCCACAATGCACCAAAAGTAATTTTTTTACCTGTACGAGCTTCGATCTCCTGTACAATTGTGAGCCCATAGGCATTATCTTTTAGTCTTAAAATAGATAAAACAAAAATCTCATCAGATCTTGATAAAGTTTCCATGCGGCCTCCTTTTCAAATTTGTACGAAAATTTAGTAGAAGTGTTTCAAGTTATCTACTAAATTTTAGTTGATCATTATAGTTCTTCCAAGTATTCTATGGATAAAAATTTATTATACCCGTGTTTGAACATGGTTGCATGATTAATGGACAGTTCCTGCTGAGCCTTGAGGAAAATTGCCGCAGTCGCCCTGAAGAAACGGACTCCCTCACAGTTTGTGACAGGTGGAGTTCAATAAAGAGCCGGAGCATTGCCCACAAAACGCACGGAGCCACCCTGCCATGTCCCAAGGATAATGAATTATGGTGATCTTTAAGTGAAATTTAATAGAACGAATATTGAACAGCAGAATATCGAATGTGGAATGTCCAAGGAGTTCTTACTTCGACATTCGATATTGACTATTGGACATTGGATATTCATTATTTATTCATCTCTTAAATTTTCAATTGGATTTATTTGGATAGCCCGTAACGTCTGCAATAATATAGTTATCAAAGCAATGGCAATTGCAATAGCTGATGCTGCCGGAAACAACCACCATGAAAGTGAAATCCTATGCGAATAATCTTCGAGCCACCGCTTCATAACCAAATAGGCAGTCGGCCATGCCAAGGCATTACTGATAAGCAGTATAATTAAAAAGTCTCTGCTGATAACGTGTTGAATTTCTATAAAACCTGCTCCCAACACACGCCGCACACTCAACTCTTTTCTTCGACGGATAAGTGTTAGTAAAGTCAATCCAAATAATCCTGAACAGGCAATAAAAAGGGCAACTATGGCAGAAATTTTAACAATGCGGCTCCATCGTACTTCTTCTTCGTAACTTGATGCTGCAATATCATCTAAGAATTGATAATCAAATTGTATATCCGGATATATGGATTGAAAAACCTCTCTTATCTGTGATAAAACAGGGCCAATTTGATTGGCATTTATACGTACATATAATGTACTAAAATCCGAGTGTGGTGTCACTTCGAGATATTGAGCAACCTGGCCATATCGCATGTACTGCAAATTCATAGCAGGGATAATTCCATAAATGGGAAGGGCACAGAAATTAGTATCTTTCAAGACCTCTTGTAATGGCCTGTACAGAGCATCTCCTTCAACAAAGTCTTTTTTTAATCTTTCTGTGATAAACACAGCCCTTTCATTTACTCCCAGTTCAGATAATCCACCTTTAATAAATTGGATATCCATTGTTTTGAAAAATGAAGATTCAACCTGGTTTGAACAGATCATAGAATTTTGACCACGTACATCCTTAATTATATTAGCCATTGTATATGCTATCTTGTATTTGGTATATGCAAGAGCTTCAATGCCCTTGATCTGATTCAATTTCCCCTTGAAAGCAAGTGATCTGCCACCTCCTGTTTTTCCGGTATTGCCACCCTTGCTGATATCAATTTCAATTACCTGATTCAAATTAGCACCAAAATGGTCTTTTAACATATATTGGTGTTGGCGGAGAATTACCAGAGTACTGCAAATTAAGAAAATTGAGATGGCAAACTGAAATACCATGAGACTTCTGGAAAAATTTTGCTTTCCGGTAAAACTAGCTTGTCGGTTGAATAATTGTACAGGTTCAACTTTTGAGAGCCGCCAGGCAGGATAACCGCCAGAGAGCCCTACTAAAAAAAGAATCAAAATAGTAAACAATATCCATAATAAAGGTTCTGACAATGGCAAAGATATAATATCCCTCTGCGTCAATTGATTAAATATGGGTAATGCCAATTGTGCCAACAATAATCCCATGCCGATGGCACCAACCACTAAGAGGAAGGTTTCAACTAAAAATTGCCGAATAATTTGTTGTCGTTCTGCACCCATGACTTTACGAACACCAACTTCTTTGAATCGGTAAAATGTGCAACCCATTGATAAATTAATATAATTGATTGCAGCAATGATAAGTACTAAAACAGCAATTAATGCCAGGACCAAAGAAGGCGTTTTTGAACTGGGAGCTTCTAAAGATGAAAAATGATATTGATTATTTAGATGATATGATTGAAGAGATTGGCTTTTATATTGAGTATATTTCCCAATATTGAGGGACTTCAAATAAGGAGCTGCTGTTTCTTCAAAGTGCTTATACACGGACTCAACAGGCTGATCATCGGCAATATGTAAACACAAAGGGACTCGCACATGAGACCAATTATTTTCATTATCGCCAATAAAATGATTTGCTGCCACTACACAGTCAAATTGAATAGATGATCCACCTGGTAGAGGTTCAAATACACCCGCCACATTAAAAACTACAAACTCAGCACCAATTTTCAATGAAAGCTGCCGACCAATCGGATTTTCATCACCATAAATTTTCCCTGACATTGAATGGGAAAGATACATCACATATAAATGTTTTTCAAAATTCTCTGAACTGCCCCATTTTAATGGAAATGTAAACATCTCAAAGAAATCAGGATCTGTGCCCAGAATTGATATATTGAACAAATTTTTATCATATTTTAATGTTTTTTCTTCATTAATAAGACGGGCATAGCCATCAAAATCCAGAGACTCATTGACAATGGCAGGTCCCAAAGGAGCCTGAGATTGAAAATAAGCAGAATATCCATCATGTTGGTACAGAGCTGTTACCAGAGCCAGGCGTTCTCCTTTTTCATGAAACTGATCAAAATTAATTTCAGTTCTCACATAGCAAAAGACCAAAATTGCCCATGTAATGGCAATAGCCAGGCTGCATAGGTTTATTGATGTATATATGTGTGAGCGTTTGAGATTTCGAAGGCTGGTTATTGCATAGTTTCTCAACATATTACTTCTCCCTTGATAAAAAGACCATGATCTGCTCCATATTCCACCGGCAATTTCCTTTAGGTAGTAACAATCAGCAGTAAATCTGCCACATCGTTCTGACTGTTTTATGTACTGCTCTTCAAAATCACCCATGGCAGCATCACGTACGCCCGGCTCAATCATCCTGGCGAGAATTAATTGTGCTAATTTTGGAGGGTGCTGCTTCTTCATGAATGACTTCCATTTGTCGAGAAATCAGGTATATTCTGCCAAAGATAGGAATTAACACGTTGTATTTCTTCAAGTGCTTTCATACCAATGGGCGTCAATGTATAAAACACCTTAGCCCTGCCGCCACGTTCTGCAGTAGGCTCGCCTTTTATCGGATCAATATATCCATTCTTATGCAACCGTCCCAATGGACCGTAAATAGCGCCAAGAAGCCAATCTTTGCCTGTAGCCTGGATAACTTCATCACGGATAGGCATACCATAAGCATTATCACCTAATCTCCAAATTGATACTAATATTATCTCTTCAATACGTGAGAGCAGTTTCATTAATTCCTCCACATCAGAAAATTGATTTCTATACGTTTCTTGATAAATTAGAATTTAAATTACTATACGTTTTTTGATAAAATAAAGTTGCAAAAAAAATCCCTTTCCTCCTATGAGTATAATGATAAAAAAAAAGAATGGTGGGAAAAAACTGGCATATGAGGATAGAGTTGCTCTTATTTGGAATTTGCTCTCTTGGATCTTGGGATTTATTTATATTTGTATATTGTAGTTTTAAATTTTATAATCACTCACTTCACAATGACCATTTTTCTCACTTTATGATACATAGCAGTCCCATTGATATCTGCTTCCAAACAATATATATATATCCCACTGGCCAGAACATTTCCACAATAATCCTTTCCGTTCCAATGGAAATCATGAAGTCCTGCTTCCAGAACAACATCAGAAATAACGCAGACCTGCTGCCCTTTTATATTATATACAGATAAATAAATATGGCAGACTTTAGGAACACCGAAGCGAATCGTTGTTGAGGCATTGAAGGGATTGGGATAATTTTGAAATAGGACAAATTTACTGGGGCTGTCCTCTGCCTCCTCAACAGCCGTTGGTAACAAAGTAAAAGTAGTATCAGCAGTATATACCGGACCGTTGCCTGCACGGTCTGAAATTCCGGCGCGACATCCATAGGCAACATTGGCGTCTAATCCCGTCAGGATAATCTCATGCTCAGTCTCATACACATGATTCCAGGCTTGCATAGAGTAAAGCCCCTGTGTGCCATAGTCAACGAAACCCAGGGCAGGTTCATTACTCTCCCAAGTGATCACAACTGAAGTATCGCCAATCTGCCGGATGAAGGGTGCTGAGACAAAGGCAGGGTCCAGTGTATCGCCGAAGGCGGTAGTGAACGAAAAGACATCGTCCCAGTGTGTGCTATTTCCATACTGGTCTGAAGATTGGATCTGAAACTGATACATCGCATTAGGGATCAATGCTGTAAGTAACATATCATGTTCCACATTCAGCGATGTATCTTGGGCAAAATATCTGAAATCAGTACTCTGATCATACCGGACCACGGAGGTGGCTGCTTCATCTGTGATCCAGGCAATCACGGCTGTACAGTCTGTCACGGTCACAAC
>JAGLOF010000048.1 GCA_023139105.1 bacterium | reverse complement strand
ACAATTTTGACACGCTGCGTATTTGCCTGGTCAATGGCAGTGTAGTAATGACCGCGTTCTTCATTATGATCAATAGCAAATGCATAACCGGCCCAGAGCCGCTTCATGGCCGGTACCGCCTCCAGTTTACTATAAGGTGTTGATCCTCCGAATTCTGTCTTGCCATCATCAATCTCTGTTTTTATAAAGGTATCATATTCCAAGGGGAAATTACGCCCCCATACTGCCGGATCAAGCTCATTCTCTGCAATCTCCACTACATTCATGGGATACTGGAAGGCTTCAGCCTTACGCTGCTGAATATTAAAAAGTAAAGCCAGAATCGCGACAGTGACTGCACCTGCACCTGCAAAGGCCACGACATAGATCAGCTTCATCCAATTGGATTTTTGTAACATGATTTAGCTCCTCCTATTTCCTTCTATTATGGCCCACATCGCTATGACAATGCATACAATCCGTATTTTCACCCCGTGTGCCAGCACCCATGCGTCCCACAACACTCTGATGACATCTTATACAATTATGTTGAAGGATTTCCTTATTGAACCCTTTTATTTGAATGGGTTCATGAAAATTGCCTGTTGTAAAAGCAGCACTGTGATTCCACCCATTGATAGCTTTAACAGTATATTTACCAATTAAATCATGAGGCGTATGGCAATCATTACAGCTAGCCACAGCATGATGCGTGGTTCGTGACCAGGCATCATAATGTTCTTTCATAATGTGACAATTTTTACATGCCGCAGAATCCTTTTGAAGATACGATAATCCCTGGGCATAGAAAAATGTATAACCCCCGGCTCCGGCAGCCACACCAAATGCTACAACCAGCCATAATACAGGGATGCGAATAAATCCGTGTTCCCATGATTTCAATTTAAACATGATCCACCCTCTCTTTGTGCCGGATTACCAATCCATAAGTTTGCGATCACCTTCCAGCCCACGGATATCTGTAACATCCTGCGATACCTCGATCACACCCTTGTATACTCCATGGTCATCGTAAATTGGAAAATAACGAATATGAATGAATCTACTATTCATTTGAAACCAAAACTCAGCTTTATCTTTGCTTTTATCTTTAAAGGCTTTCAGGATAGACTGACGCTCTGCATCTGATTTAAGGCCCAGGCTCATAATGCCTCCGCAATGGCTATACCCGCAAATATGTAGATGAACAGATTTTCTGTGAGTAAAATATTGCTCCAAAAATATATATTAATAAATTCAATGAGTAAAGTCAACATATTTAATACTTTGCAAGTTCAAAATTAAAATCCATGCTGATCAATGACATCTATTTTATGCAAAATGCAAATTATATTTGACATTGAGACATATATATTGTACATTATGACAATTATAAATGGAAATAACCAGGAGTGCCTATGAACATGAAGCTCAAATTGGCCCGTGTTGAAAAGAATCTGTCACAACAAGAATTGGCTGATTGTGTTGAAGCCACCAGACAGACCATAGGGCTGATTGAAAAAGGTAAATACAACCCTACTCTAAATCTATGTGTGCGTATTGCCAATGCACTGGATAAAACCCTTAACGATTTATTCTGGGAGGATCACAATGACTAAATTCCCATTTATCAAGGATGAACGTCAACATGCTGCATTTCTTAAAATAAGTGCGGCAATGTACTTCATAAATCTGATTCTATTGATGATTCTGATATTCATCCGTCAATTTATACTTCATCAACCCGTGAGCCAGTTTGAGGATATGGCTATACTAATGACTTTTAATGCAATTTTTTTTCTGATAATGCTATTCTATTTCAGCGGAATTACTCTTCCTGTGTTATCGTTAAAAAGTATTTTGACATTTTACGCAGCGTTTGTCCTATTGGGCTCTCTGTTTACGATTATTAAATATTTTGTTCTTATGGACACTACATGGTCATTCTCATTTATTCTTGGTAAATTTGTAATCATCGCAGCTATATGCGCTTTGTTTACAGGTATTTATGCTTTATTTGCTTACCTGGGATATCGACGCATGGAAAAAACCATAGCAGAATAAACAATATTGAAATAAAAACGGTTATCCGATAAATTTTATGATCGGATAACCGTATAAACTACACATAATTCATCTAATCAAATTGAGGTATCCCGTTAATATTATCGACCCGGTCTAAGTCTACAGAATCAATTTGATCTGAGTATTTCTTAAAATATGCATCATCTTGCCAATTTCTGACCGTCCATAAATAGTATAATGCATTAGTCCTTCCCAATTTCTTATAGGCTATATATGCTTCAATGTAACCATCGGAAAGATCATCTTTATCCTTTTTTGTAAGATTATCCGATGTCCCCTCAAAAGGAGGCACAGTAATTGTATTGCCCGGCAGCAGAAAATCAGGATGCGGCATCATATTTCTATTAACACGGTATATATTTGGCCAATACTCATTTCTCTGATAAAACTTCTCAGAAATGGACCAGAGAGACTCACCTGCATCTATTTTATGTTGCCCCCCGGCCAGACCGGGAACTGATTCTTTTACAACTTCTTCAACAACTGTTTCTTTCTTCTCAGACTCTTCAATTTCTGTATCAACAGCTTTAGTTTCAGTAACAGGTTCTTCTGTGAGCTGCTCAGGAATCTGTTCTGTATCTTGGCTTATTTCTGATATGGTATCAGCCGATGCATCCTTTTTTGTATCACTATCTGAATGCGGCCAAAAAATAATAAATAATATAACTATAACAGGAATCAGTAGCAACCATAGCCATTTACTCTTATCCTTCTTCTCTTCCTTTTCTTCTTGTATGGCTGAAGGCTCTTCAATATGTTCATTTTCTACAATAGGAACATCTTCCGGCACAATGTCATCCGGGATGTTTACTTGCTCATCTTCAAGAATTACCGGTCTTAAATGTGCATACTTTCTATTTATAAATTTTCTTAGATTCGACTCCGGAGAAAAATTAATACTATTATGTGCAGGTATGGTCAGTTCTTCACCGGTTTGAGGGTTTCTACCCATCCGCTCTTCATGCCACTTCAATTTTAATCGCCCAAGACCGGGAAGTATTGCAAGCCCATCTTTATCAAGTTCTTCTTTGCTCAGACCAATCATTTCAATCAGCAGATCATGGACCTTCTGCTCAGAAGCATCTGTCTCTTCTGCTATCTGTTTTACTAAATCTGAAAATGTGATTTTATCATTCATAATCAAATCCTCTTAAACTTGAGGTCATCTTTGATAGTAGTGCTAGGATGAAATTTTATTTTGCGTTTTGGAGGCAAGAGCAGATACTTCATTATTCTTGGACTAAAACCTCTCCTTCGTTGATTTTCTCCTACAAAGAAGGTTCCTAGACCAGGCAGTGTCATGCCAAGATCCTTATCAAGCAAATCCCTCATAATTGATACACTGCTATGAAGGAGACGCTTGACTTCGGCTTGTGATATCTCCAGCCTTGTAGATAATTCTTTGATTATTTCCGCATGAGTCATTGAGCCAGCCCCTTTCTGATATTTATTTACACTTCTCTATTAGTATCATATAGATCAAAGGCATTAATCTAAAAATTAACAAAAGTATTATATCAAAAAAAATGGCATACTATGAATAATTGAATCTGCATTTCAGGTAAGTCTATTAATTTTACAAAAAACATTTGGGAATATCAAGAAAAATGTTGATCCTAAGTAACTTTCATTATACATTGTAATATTCGTGTACATCCTTTCACAGATTATAATTCGAACTAATTAAATTTTCTATGACGCGTTAATAATACTTTATTTCCTGATAAGAACAGCCATTCACTGATAAAGGAGGTTAAAGATGCGCAAATTAAACCACATGCAGGTACTCATGATGTGTACCCTGATCTTTGCATTGTGTACATGTACAACTATGCTCTCTGCCCAGGATCTGAAATCCTCTCTATTTGAGAAAGCGGATGAAGCCTTGAAACAAGCAAATGGTTCTACTGCCAACCGTTTATCGCCGACTCTGTATGCAAAAGGATTGGAAGCTTATCAAAAGGCTGAAAAAGAATTTAACAGTGGAAAAAATCTTGATAAAATCAGGACACAACTGAGAGCGTCTGTTCAATTTTTTCAAGATGCAATTAAGGCTTCAAAGCTTGTTAATGAAAGACTTGCCACTACTTTGAAAGCCAGAAGTGATGCAGATATGGCAGGTACAGCAGAATATGCAGGTGACGAATGGCAGAACGCTGAGAACAAATTCAATGAAGCTGCAAAAAAAATGGAGCGTGGCGACCTGGACGGTGCTCAGGAAAAAGCCGGAGAAGCAGAGCGTTACTATCGTAAGGCAGAGCTCATTGCGGTCAAAGCTAACTTTTTAGATGAGACAAGGTCTCTACTAGAAGTAGCTGATAAAAATAAAGTGGAAAAACTGGCACCGCTTACTCTTGCAAGAGCCAGAGAACTGCTTCAAACTGCAGAAGTTGAACTGGAAAAAAACAGGTATGATACTGACTACCCCAGAAGTTTGGCCAAACAGGCAAAATATGAAGTTAAACATGCTTTGTATCTTGCGGAAACAATCAACACATTCCGTAAAAATGAGCTTACAATTGAAGATCTACTGCTGCTCAGTGAAAAACCGCTTGAAGATATTGCCGGCGTAATAGGTTTACTGGCCAGGTTTGACAACGGTTATAACCAGATAACAGTTTTAATTAAAAATTACATTCAAGACCTTGAAGAAAAACATAACATTGCACAACAAGAAATAACTGATAAAAGACAACAGCTGAAAATGGCTCAGGCCCAAGTGGATGAGCTGACTGAAGAACTTGGGGGTATTACCCGGGAAAAATCAAAACTTGCCAAAGAAATTGAAGCTCAGAACCAGCTACGTTCAAAGTATGAAGAAATAGGCAAAACTTTTACAAAAGAAGAAGCTCAGGTTCGCAGAACACCCGAAAACAATCTTATTATCCGTTTAATTGGCTTGAATTTTAAATCCGGGAAAGCAGAAATAGATTCAAAATATTTTGGTTTATTGGCAAAGGTCAAGAAAGCTGTAAATATTTTCCCGAACTGTAGTATTCAAATAGAAGGACATACGGATTCATTCGGTGGCGATAAAATGAATCAGGAGCTATCACAAAAACGAGCTGATGCAGTTTGCAATTATTTATTGGCCAATATGAATCTAATCGAATCAAGAATTATATCCCGAGGTTTTGGAGAGACAAAACCAATAGCCAATAATGAAACAAAAGCCGGCAGAACCAGAAACCGGCGTATTGACATCCTTCTAATTCAATAATTTTTATGCAGCAGTCTGGTAGTGTATACTGCCAGACTGCTGTATTATTTGTCTAGCAGTCTGTAGATTTATCAAGTACAAATGCTAGTTCTCCAGTCTCAGGATCTGAGAAAATACTATGATATTCTTTATCATTTAACTGTTTAAATCCAATACCCTGTAATAATCTTACCGATGCTGTATTAGCCGGCAGAGTCCTGGCAAATATTCTATCAAGGCCAATGTCATTAAAAAGATATTCAACAAGTAAGTTAACCGCCTCTGTTCCCATGCCCTTCCTGTGATAAGAAGGGGCCAAAGTATAACCGATAGCTGCGGCAGTCCCGCAGATCAATTGAAATCCGCAGTCTCCAATCAGAGACTCATCATCTTTAAGGCAAATACCCAATTGATGCCAATGTCCAACTTGAATATCACCTTCACGCAAAGAATACTCTTCAATAAAATTGACAGCATCTGTCAAGGTAGATGGCTGCCAACCCTGAAATTGATATACCTCGGGCAGAGAACGATAGGCAAAAAGTGATTGCACATCGGCTCCGCAAAGGGGACGCAAATAAACATTATTTGAATTACCGTTTAATTTCATTCTTCCTGCTTTTAGTTTATCTTTGTACATCTGTATATATTCTCACTCTGCATAAGCAACATCTGCTTCTGGCCTTTACGGTCTTTCATAAAAACTGGCAGACAAATAAAAAACATAAGAACCAGACCAGTTAACCTTCTTTGCATAAACATCCCTTTATTTATAGGATTTCAATATTAATATATATACTGAATTATCACATTTTATGTTTCGTGAAGTTTTAATAAAAACATCTTTTTTGATAATGTCTGGTATAAATTAAAACCGGATATGCAGGATTCTATTTTTTGAGATAAATCCTGCACGTTCAATAGCCTTTTGTGCAGCAATATTATTAATAGTAGTAGAGCAGATAGGAATCTGTTGGCGCCTATAACATATCTGTTTCATAAGAGATAATATCAGAGTAGCAACACCACAACTACGATATTCTTTGGCTACAATCATACCTAAATCGATGAACGGCGGCTGACTATCACTATTCCGGCATTCTCCTGTTCCCCAAATTACATTGTCGCGTTCAAGAATATATGACTCTCCTCTGGTTATAAGATTACCTAGATATGCCTGTAGCCATGCCCCGCTTGTCCCTGTATTCTCTTCAATAAAATTTATCAAACGTGGAATTTCATTGTATTCACTCAGACGTAGATTGGATCTATCCCAATCTTTGAGTTGTGGAAGAACCGGTAATCTATCTTCAAACAACAATGTATGGCATTTTGTTGATTTCTGTAGATCCATACAGATAGACATTGTTCCGGGTTCATTGGTACCTGTAAAAGCTGATTCTATTTGACCCATTGAAATTAGCTTTTGAAGAAAAACAGGGGCTTCGTGCCAGAGTTCATCGGGCAGGTAAAACTGAAGCAATGCTTTTTCTGAGTTTATGCAATAATATCCCACCTTATCATTGTCATGCAAAATCACCCAGTGCGTGGATAATGGAATAAAACCGCTCTCCCACATACCGTCCAATGGGGCGGTTATCAGTTTCAAATAGGCAATCTTAAGAAAGGCCACCTCATCAGGTGCAACTCGTTCTGTCCTGAATATCATTAAAGGTTTTTTTGTATTCAATTGGATGTCCAATGCTCATCATTTCTTAATATGTAAAAATTCAATTGGTGCTCCATTCTCTTCAATGAAACAGATCGTTACATCATCTACCGGATTATTTGGCTCAATGATGACTTTTTTACCTGAAATAGCTTCTTCAATGTCATCTACGACAAATGCTATATGAGGCACTGTTTTGACCAAAGGATGTAGATGAGACTCTTTCTCAAATCTAAGTAACTCAATACCAAATTGACTTTCAAAATACCCTGAAGCATAGTACTTCATATCTTTATTATACACTTCATTTTTCTGTGGTGTAGTAACAATTAAACCTATATGATGATATTTGTATTTCATTTTGAATAAAAAACTTTCCCAGTACTTTTTATGTGCTCTATTAAATCTTGGTTAGCTATATGTTTGAAAATTGAAATATCAAAACTGTATGGTAAATACAATTCGTCTAGTGCTTCCATTAATGGATAAACACTATTGTGCAAGTTTAAGTTTTTCCCAAAGAGAGTAATATCAATATCTGAACCAGTACGATAATTACCTTTTGCACGAGAACCATACAAAACAACTTTATCAATATTTTTAAAATCTAAAAATACCTGTGTAATAGCTTCTATAATTTCTTTCTTTAAACCGTATTCCATTAGCTAATCATCTTCATTTACTAGATTGTTAAATTTTTCAAGTAATGTTTTAAACTCTGAAAAATAGAGATTCAAAATATCCAAATGTAGCTGTTGAGCCGTTTCTTCATTGTAAGTATGTACGCTTAATTGTCGGGATTTAATAGATTTCATAAATATTTCACCATTTTCTATAAGCCCTCGTTTAAACGCTAATCTAAAAGCGTCTTTACTTCCCTGAATTGAAACATCACCCTGCGATTGATAAAAATCTTTTATCATCAACCAGGAAAGCTCGTGAGTAAGTTCAAAAGCTTTAATTAAACCTTGTTCTTCAAGTTTTGTAAGTTCTCTTTGCTCGTTTAAATCGACAGCTTCTTCAAGGTTGACAAAAGCCAATTTGTATTGGCTAAATCTTTGTTTCCATCTTATATTATCATTCATTTCTAATTCCTCTATCCTTCCACCTACCAAATATCTCCTTACTTACTTCAACTTTTATCTAATCTCCAGGCGCCTGATAAAAATAACGGATAGTATAAGACCACCAAATCCCTGTATAGCAAACAAAGTGGCCATTAAAGAATTAGAGGAGAAGCTGTAACCGGACATTAATAGCTGACCAAGAAATATTGACAGACCCATGACACCGGCTTTTATTAAAAGCATGCCTGTCAATGAGTGACCTAATAATGTTTTCTTCCATAATTGCACTGCTCCTACAATCATTAACGGAATGAAAAGAGTGAGATCTAAAACAAATATTGTATTAACCTCAGGCGGTGTCTTGGTTGAAATGCTATTGATTACCGCAGGTATCCAATTTACTAATACAAGGATGGAATTTAATAGGAAATAAGCGGCAAAAAGAGTCCGTGGTTGACGCGAATAAGTTGACAGGGTTAAAGCTTCAGGCTGTAGGCTGGTAAAAAGTAGTCCCAACCCAAATAATGAGAGACTGAAAATTGATAGATATAAGGGATAAAATGGTGTATATATTCGATCAAACGCATAGAGAGCATAAGCATAAAACAGATAAGCTACCAGTCCGCTCCATATCCAGGCACACCGTGGTGCTCCCTGGCGCATGGCTTTAAGCACAAAAATTAAAGCCAGTGCAACAACCAGAGAAACAATATCCTGAGCAACAGCCTGAGGAATCATATTGTCAGACATAAAGGTTTTGTACATGTTAACGTTCAATAAACCAGCCAAAGATGATATGAGAACGAATCCGACAAGAATAATGGTAACAGCGGCCAAACGTTTGGTTTTGGGGGTTTCAATCATAGTAGATACTCCTCATGTCATTAAAAACCTAAGCCTTAAATTGAGACAATGTTCGTGCCCAGCGTCCTTTATCACTATCGGAAGGAGAAAATGAATCCATCATCTTCCAAAGATGTTCAATATCATCTCCACTGATAATTAATTTACGGGCTGATAATGCCATAAATTGCTCCTGACAAGCATGATCAAGAAAACTAATTAACGTATTAAAATAGCCTAAAACATTTAACAGACCGCATGGTTTCTTATGTAAACCCAGTTGAGACCAGGTAACCGCCTCAAAGAATTCATCCAAAGATCCAAGTCCACCTGGCAGTATAAGAAAGCCATCGCCCTCTTCAGCCATAATTGCCTTTCTTTCATGCATAGTATCAACAACATGAAGATCTGTTCCTGTATGTCCTACTTCCATATTATAGAGGTGTTGAGTTATAACGCCCATTACCGTACCACCTGCTTGCAAAGCGGCATCCGCAAGTCTTCCCATCATTCCAACACGTCCACCACCATATACAATTGTTACACCTTTTTTTGCTAAAAAGCGCCCCAGTTCTTCGGCCGCCTGACCATAATCAGGTTTCGCCCCTGGGCTGGATCCACAAAATATTGTAAGTTTTTTAATCTGCATTAACATGCCATTTTATTTATATATGTCAATTATTTAATTATTTAAATGTCTGAAGACAATGAGAAATAACTACATCTCCATCATATTTTGTTGCTACTTCTGCAATAAGATCTTTATCCGTTGCGCCCCAATATAATGTATGGTAACATACAACTAGCCCCGGATGTGCCTTGGCGGCAAGTTCACCCAACTCTAAAGTAGATGTATGATTAGCTTTGTGATACTTCCGCCAGAAATCATTTTTTGTCAGCCATCCGGAATAGGAGTACACTTCATGCACCAATATGTCTGCTCCCATTGCATATTTGAGCATATTGTTGCAGGGCGCAGTATCGCCGGAGATTACAATAACCTTATCAGGAGTCGTAAACCTGAATCCATATGCATTGGGCCAGCTTCCATGCTGCACACGGAAAGCTTCTACTTTCACCAGAGAATCTGAATATATCATCCCCTCATCAATGTCAAATGCGTTGACTCTCCAGCCATGATTATTCGCCGGCTCCAAACCATATAAACGATAACGGATATCTTCACTATATGCTTCTAATATATTTTTCGTCATCTTGACAATGCCTTCGGGGCCATAGACATTCAGAGCTTCATCACGCCCCATAACCCATGGTGTTAATATGAGATCCGGGTAACCTGTTGTATGATCTGAATGTAGATGTGTAAGAAATGCCCTCTTGATTCGTTTAACATCCAACCCGGCGATAGTTCCACCGTAACGCGGAGATAATGCCGCTGCCTGCCTTATAACTCCGGGACCAAAATCAATTATATATGGTGTTTCATCAACCACAATGGCAATAGAACAACCGGAGTGAAAAGGATCAGGATTAGGATTGCCGGAACCAAGCACTACAAGTGTAGTTCGTGACTGTCCAAATAGAACATAACTGACCAATATGCTTATCAGTATAGATTTTTGTATCATGCGAAGCATTATTTTTCTCCTGAATTCAATTCGACTAATATTGGTAAAAATTCTTCCTAAACATTACTCAACGTAAGATTATATACTTCTTTGTCAATCAGATGGCTGAATTTGAAACCCGGTTTAAATACATTCTGGTGAAAGCTGATTTCAGAAATCAATGCATGTTGGCTGAATTCAGGAAAAGCTAAAAGAAATTGCGCTCTTGTACCAGGCCCCAGCCATTCACCTGTATGTAGAAAACGATTTTTATCTCTTAAGAAAGCATCGCAAAAAAGATATCTGCGCTTATATAAATTACCTCGTAAATCTATAAGGAAGCAGCTGTTTTCAAAAGAAATGTAAAGTTCATATTCAAAAATATTTTCTATATTCAGGATAACTTCTGTGTAGGTTAGATAGTTGTGATCAACCTGGCTCAAAGCCACATTCGTCTTATTAAGACACCGTTCCGGAGATGGATACCATATACAATCTCTATCACAATACATAACTTTATTTTTATCCAGGCTGAGTAATTGAACATCAAGATATTTTCCTTTTGCCTTGTTCTCCCCCTGAATAGAATATCCGGCCCGATTTGACGCACGATGGTTCTGATAATGTCCGTTTCCATTAGTATATTGCCGGTTATATCTGGCTCGCAGGCCAGGTTTGCTCAACACAGCATAGGCGGCATTTATCTCTTTTGTTTTGTCTTGAGCTCGTGACTTATGTAGGGTATTTTTAAACTTGTCCGGATGCCAGGCATGCAACAGAAGAAGCCATTGCTCTTTCATTTGTTTTTCACTTGCTGTCCGGGGTAGATCCAGGGTTTGATAATAGTCAGGCATTAAATTCCCAGTAAAATAAAAAGAGAGAGGATATTTTCAATCAACTCCAATATAATAAATCATTTGTCATAGGACAAGGACACAGAAAAAATCATTGACTCTATTTTGTTACGAAGGGGTATTATTTAACTCGGTTAACATGAATCAACATAGGAACCACGAAATTATATTGCCAAGGTAATCTATTCTGCGAGAATCTGTGTCATCTGCGGAATAGTTTTTAAGAGATAAATAAATCCGCAGATGACGCAAATGAGCGCAGATGAACATAGCATGTTGATGTGATGTTATTAATCCATAAAATATTCTGAAGTGCCAATATTTTTTTTACCTTCGGATGCGCATCACAGCAGTCTCATCAAGGTTCCACCAGCATTCATCAATATCTTTCTCAAATCAACATAACAGGCCCCTATTAGTCTTAAGTCCTACAGTCGGCTGGGAAAAAAAGATAGAATCCATGTCAATTCATCAGACACACTATCATCTTATCAGCATCGCCTTGCGAATCTGCTGAAATTCATCGCATTTCATATGAATAAAATAAAGCCCCGACGCTACAGGTTCTCCACAGTGGTCTCTCCCATTCCACATAAGGTTGTATACGCCTGGATCAGCTTGCCTATCGACCGGAGTAGCAACCAGTCGTCCCCTGACATCAAATATATTAATAACAACCATAGTGGATCTTGGTATTTGAAAAAGAATATGTGTCTCCGGATTAAAGGGATTGGGATAGTTTTGAAATAGCGTATACTGCATTGGTACTGAAGAATCACTGGCCTTAACCGAAGTGATAACAGTAGAAAACGCCGAAGTATTGCCATCAGTATCTGTTGCAGTGGCTGTAATATTCTCTAAAGTCGATGCCTCTGAAAGGCTTACGGAAAATTCACCTGACGCATTTGCCGTCGCTCTACCCAGATAGATTTGCCCCTCATCAGAAGAATCGGCAAAAACCTCAACAATATCTCCAGCACCTGCCTGTCCGCTAATTTCCAGTTCCAATGCTGACGATATTACCGGAGGAAGTATTTCATCATTAGCACCATTTCGTAACAATATGCCCTCATTGACATTATTATGTATTGAATTCCGGACAATAGTGTTATACCTGGTAGAATCATGGTTCATTTGTACACCCACCCATTTATTAAAACAGATAGTATTACCAGGGCCAATTTGATTATGCTGCGCACCGTAAGAGATCCCGACACCTTCAGCCCCATTAGCAATTTCGACACTTCCCGACTTATCAGTTCCAATAAAATTACCCATTACCATATTAGAATCTGAATGAGACTCCATAATTGCAATACCAGCATTTTGGTTGCCGGAAATAACATTTGCCTCAACAGGTCTCATGCCACCGATAATATTGTGACTGGCCCCCCAATAAATAAAAATACCATTATATTCATTTGGTATAGCAATAGTGCCTGAAACATCTGTTCCAATTAAATTGTTGACAATTCTTGTACTGTCAATACCGTGTAAATAAATTCCATTTTGATTATTCCCGGAGACAACATTTCCCATACCCATTAAAGTATCCCCAATAACAGTTAGCCTGGAATCACCCTGCACATTTATACCGACACCATTGGGAACGGCAGAATCTCCTTGTTCGTTGAGCCCAATTACATTACCAACAATAACAGTATTGACAGCACTATCATATACCTTAATACCCTGATACTCATTACCGGATATAAGATTCCCTTCTATTCCGGGACCACCAATAATATTTAATTGAGAATTACCGTTTATGAGAATTCCATTTTTCTGTGAACCCAGTGCGTTGCTACCAGATACATCACTCCCGATTTTATTTCCTGATACTTTATTGTAATTACTTTTGTATATAGCTATTCCTGTATTTAAATTACATGAGATAAGATTCCCGTCGGCTTCACGTTCGCCGCCAATTACATTGGCATAGGCATCCAGGTCAATAAAAATTCCTACATAATTACCCAGAGTATCATCTCCTGCCTCATTTGTTCCAATATAATTAGATACAACTGTATTGTCATGAGCTTGATCAGAATAAAATTGTATACCATAACCGCTGAAGTTTGAGATAATGAGATTAGAAATCACATTATTGGCAGATCTACATTGAATGCCATCAATGACAGATGAAGATTCCACACCTGCGATCATAATTTCCGGTCCATCAGGATTTGTGTCGCCATGATTTACAGTCTGCGAGGCACCATCAATCACAGTACCGTCATCGGTGAGCCAAGGTAATGAAGAAGTGACATCTATTCGCCATACAGAACCGTTAAAACCATCATCAGCAACAGGAATATTAAAATATATGGAGTCTGGGATTGAACTTAAATTTGCCTGCTCAATAGCCCAGCGTAATGAACCCGGGCCACTATCATTAGTATTGATAACAACAGTATTACCTGTCAAAACAGGCTCAGAAAATTCCGATGTATTTCCATCTTCATCTGTGGCTGTTGCAGTAACATAAGGGCCTGAAGGAGTGCCGGCCCAATAAAAATCTCCGTTCCCGTCAGCCAGTACCGTAGCTTCAAACTTCATGCCCTGATCACTACTATCGGAAAAAATTTCAACTGTGCTATTAGGATCTGCCCTCCCGGTAACAGATGCCAAAGCCGTAATTTCAGGTTGAGCCATGTTAACATTTGCATTATCCAAAATCTTTATACCCATCTCAATGTTATGAGAAATAGAATTTTGAGTTATTTGATTATTTTTACTTTCCACTCCGGAAACAAGCACACCGTTAAAGGTATTAAATCGTATTGTGTTTCCTGGACCAATTATATTTGAATGAGCACCACTGGCAATAGTAACACCGTTCCATGCATTAGGTAGTGGTAGCTGACCGGTGATGTCGGTGCCAATTAAATTACCAATAACCTGGTTGTTCGAGACTTCTTCATATTGTATATTTACACCATCCCAACCGTTTCCGGAGATAATGTTACCCTCTCCCTCAAGAGTGCCTCCAATTACATTAGAACTGGAGAACCTGCCAAAAGTAACACCGCTATGAGTGTTCCCTAATGCCGTTCTGCCCGAAGCATCAGTACCTATATAATTACCAATAACCAAGTTGCTATCTGAATTGGTAAAAGTGATTCCAGCACCGTTACCGGAAATTACATTTATTTGCTCCGAATACCTGCCTCCTACAATATTCCCATTAGCACCTTCATTGAAACTTATACCCACAGTATTGGCTTGTACAGTTGCACCATCGACATCCAGACCTATAAAATTTCCAAATATCAAATTTTCGTAAGCCTCCCGTAACCTCACAGCAGAACCTGTAAAATTACGAATTACAAACCCTGCCACTGTATTACTGTCAGATTCCATATATATTCCATGAGAAGGATTAGTCAATATACTTCCATC
>JAGLOF010000047.1 GCA_023139105.1 bacterium | reverse complement strand
CAATACTATTTCCGGCCCGAAAATATTTGCATCCCCCTGGTTGATTGATTGAGAAAACCCGTCCAGATAGGTACCTCCATCCATCAGTTCAAACCTCCGGATGACAGGTTGAATGATCCAGGTTCCTGAAGCGGAATCATATCCGTCATCAGTATCAGGGATGTTGAATTTTATTGTATCAGGCCCAGCATGTATATTAGCATCGGAAATTGCCTGTCTGAGCGAGCCCACTCCATCGTCACCGGTATGAGTGACGGTGTAGGTTTCACCAAAAACTTGCATGGAATAAGATAATAATACCAGGTAAAAACTTCCAAGAACAGATAACTTCATATCTTTTCCTCCGGGTTAAAAACTATAAGTAACACCTATAGTCAAAAATTTCATAAAATTAGTGACGATAAGCATAACTGCTGGTTAAGGTGAAAATATATGATGTTGACACACAGATTAAAATTGTGGTTATCAATATTTAACAATCTATGATGATAAAGTCAAGTAGGAAATTTATAATAAAGAAGAAACCCCGGCATCATCAAAATGTCGGGGTATATTTGCTAATGCTCAATTAGGTTATTTAATTATCCTGTTTCCAATCAGCTCAATAAGCTCTCCGACTTGTTCTTCGGCGTCACTCTCAAGCTGTGGCACAGTGGCTGTAGTTACTATCAGTAGATCCAGAGAAGGAATACCCATGACCAACTGACCTGCATAACCTAAAGCCGTAAATATCCTTACGCCATTAAGTTTCCCTATCCACCACAAATCCTTATAACTCAAATCTGTAATGCTATGTAATGAGCCTTCTCCAAAATCAGACTCAGTAACACGGCGTGTCCATGTTGAAGAAATTATTTGCTGCCCATCGACAAAGCCATCTTGCAGATAACAATAAGCAATACGTGCCATATCCCTGGGAGTCATCTCAAGTGCTGTGCTTCCCATGGAATAACCAAATTGATCACCTGCCCAAGCCGGTAATTTTATATCCAATGGATTACATAAATAGGTTCTGGCAAAAGAAGCTGCAATGCGCTGTGACTGCAATGAAATCAGCAGAGATAATCCATGTGCAGAGAGCCCTGAATAGATAAAACTATCGCCGGGATTACCGGTTAACGGAGTCTTTAAAAAAGCAGTGAATGCATTTTCTTCACTCTCTGCACTGGTAAAACTGGCAGGAAGTCCCGCTTTCATATCAAGAAGATGATCAAAAGTAATATCTTCCCAGCGCGCATCCATAGAGGTATAGCGGTATTCTGTCAGATAATCCATAATTTTTTTATCCGAACTAGCGATAAAACCCTTATCTATTGCCAGACCTATCAGAGTTCCAACAATACTCTTGGTTCCGGAGTGCCAATGATGTGCCCAATTAGCATCATATTTGTTGGCATAATACTCCCATACCATCTTGCCTTGATGAATAATCAGAAAGCCGTCCACATAGTTCAAATTTCTAACAGCCTGATTAAGTTGGGATATGTCTGTTGTAGTTAATCCGGCAACAGCGGCATCACCATCCGGCCAGTCATACGCATGGCTATCTGTCCCCTTGGGATCAGTTGTGCCTGAACAAGCCAGTATTAGTACGAATACAATACAAATCAATGACAATACTTTTTTCATCATATCTACCTCTCAGTATTTTGGATTTCCTATATAGATCCTTAAAAACATTATACAAGATAATACGAACAAGAAGAAAAAAACACTTAAAAATCACTATCTGAGGAATCTGAACAAAGTTTAATCAAAATAATCGGCAATATCAGGAGTACTCATATCTATCTGTGGAAATCGTTTTTTCACTGATAATGCAAAATGATAATCAAGGTGGCCATTATTATCGGGAGTCCAGCCAAGAATACGATCCCACATCCACGGAGCTTCCATGCAAAAATAGAGAAATAAGTTTTTATCATATTTTCTAATTTCATCTACAACAGTCTTGAAAAGTTTTTCCCGTAAAGGCCTTATATAACGCATCTTTCCATCAAGACCTCTTATCATTTCTGCGTTCAGAATTCCTGAACCGGGAAAACGCTGTCTTATAACATCATCAAATGACGGTGGAAAACGGAAAGCTCCCAAACTTATCCATATAATCCGTTTTGAATCAACTGTTGAAAAAATTTGCTGCACAACGTTTCTATATGCTTGTTCCCAACCGGGAAACAACACCATGGGATCAAAATGGAAAGCAAGCATAAAACCAGCCTCTTGTGCACGTTTGGCAGCAACAAGACGCGCTTCCAAAGAAGCAGCATGAAGTTCTTCTTTATCTATTAACTGTTTCGGATTAACAGACCATGCAAGCACAGCATTAGAAGGAGCAGCTTTTAATGCACCATCAATATTATCAGATTTTGTCTTAAGTTCAATTAATGTGTTGGGTCTATTATAAAAAAAATTAATCCACTGGGCCGCCTGATCCGTTAACGGATCCAAAGCAAGACTGTCTGCCAGCTCACCGGTTCCAAATCTGAAAAACCGACGCGGTTCAGATTCCAATAATGCAATTATCTGAGAATGAATGACATCTGTATCTGAAAACACTGTCATGACAGACTTGCCCAGATAACCTTGAAGAACACAATATGTGCAATCCATGGGACACTGCCATGCCTGATTAATAACTGTATATCTACAACATAAATAAGGAGGATTTGTTGCAGGACATGGTTTTACAAGTTCACCGGACCGGCGAGTGATCAAAAGAATTCGCTTGCCCTCAGTAAGAGTGATAGATTCGAGTTCTTGAGCAAGTTCTTTATGATGGATTATTTTAACATCTGCATCAGGCAAGCGCGAACTAACCTGCAATGTCAGTGCATCCTCTACAACACGATCATCTATTATTATTTTTTCAATTTTAAATTGCATTAACTTTCAACCATTCGATGAATGATATTGTTGACACGTGAATCATCAAACCATTGTTTAAATGAAGATAAATCTTTATTCGATTGCAATCGTATTTTCATATTTATTCCGGGCCGCTCAGCTGTATTATCCCAGGCAATATCTACACATTGCGGAGCTTTCAAATCTTTTTTATTTGTTTTCATTGCTTGCTGCCATGCTGTCAATTGAGGAAACTTTATATCTGTCAGCATCTGCTTAACCTGTGCCAACGCCTGTGTTCTGTTATCCGACGACTCCAATTTACTCAGTACTGCATTAAAAATCGAAAAAGGCTCACTCCGATCTTTTTTTGCAATATCGAGACACAATCGTATAATCTGTGCTAACTCTACAGGACGAATATTCCAATCTAAAGCCCAATTTGTAAATTTTGATTGATCCACAATATCCAAAGCTCTGAATATCTCAACCTGTTTAATCGTTACATCTGTGCGAGAAAGGAAAATTTGAACATTTTCAGGAAGGTCCAAAAGACGGATATAAGAATCAATTATTTTTTTCAGGTCGGGTAATTCAATTATAGACAGACAGCTTTTCCGCGCATCACTATTAAAATTTGGATGTGAGATTATATTACAAATCCTTGATTTCTCTAATAAATTTATCGATTTTTCCAGACAATGAACTTTCAACTCATTGGCAAAATGCATATCGATAGACATTTCAACATCCAATACCCGGCACGGAATAACATCAATCTTCAATGCTTTTAGAGCCTCAAACCGTTTGAATCCGGCAAATAGCTTAAATCCTTTATCACATGCAATTACAGGTAGAGGAGTCTGTAGGCCCATTTCATTTATACTTGAATTCAAGGCGATACTATCACCGTCTGTGCTGAAACAAAAAAAGTAATCCGGTTGGATTTGCGTTAATAAAATAGTTTCAAATTTCATAACGTCTCCTTCATCACTCAATTCACTGAGTGTATTGTGCAGCATCCCATAAAGCTTTAAATGTATCAACCGAAAGCTGACAAAGATCATCTACAACCAGATCAGCTGCATCATGATTCTGGCCAGGACTGTTTGGAGATTGAAATCCGATACACATCATTCCTGCAGCCTTTGCTGCATTGACTCCAGCCGTTGAATCTTCAATGGCACAACAATCTGAAGGTTGTACAGACAATCTCTCAGCGGCTTTCAAATATATATCAGGATTGGGCTTGACGCGGGTGAGTTCCTGGCCGCTGGTAAGAGCTGAAAAAGCATCATGCAGATTAAATTTAGTAACAACCGCTTCAATCAATACCATATCAGAACTGGAAGCAATTCCCAGTGGCATGCCAAAATTGACCAGGTTATCTATTAACGCCAAAGCACCTGGTAGAACAGTGACATCACTACGGTAGAGAGAAAGAAGATTAGCCGCATGAATGGGATACAATTCTTCTATTGTTACCGGCAAAGTGTACTTGCCAATAAAACCTTCTAATAACATCTTTGGAGTCTGTCCCATATATGCATGGAACTCTTCATCTTTGATATCCAGGTTAAAGGGTGCAAGTGTTTTCCTCTCGGCAATAATATGCAGAGGCTCAGAATCTACAATGACACCATCCATATCAAAAATAATTGTTTTAAACACATCTCCTCCATTAACAAAAAAACCCACCGCAGGGTGGGCTTTCTATTTGTACCGGGAGCCGGGCTCGAACCGGCACGTTCCTTACGAAACGAGGGATTTTAAGTCCCTTGCGTCTACCAATTCCGCCATCCCGGCTGATATGGCTAGAGGCGGCGAGCGGATTCGAACCGCTGAATAAAGGTTTTGCAGACCTCTGCCTTACCACTTGGCTACGCCGCCATAAAAAAAGAGCGGGAAACGGGACTCGAACCCGCGACATTCACGTTGGCAACGTGATGCTCTACCAACTGAGCTATTCCCGCGTTATATCTCTTCTTCTTGCCGTAGTCGCCGTAGAATCGCTTTACGTCTTTCTCGCAAAGCTTTTCGCTGATTTTTTGCAGCACGGCTTAATCCAAAGAGTGTACAGAGTAAAAAAAGAACAATTATCAGCTTCACAACGGACTACTAATTTAATAATTTTTTGGTCAAAGTCAAGAGAAAAATACAGGTTTAGAGATCTTTATTTTCGGCATTGCAATATAACTCAATAGATTAGGGCCGCAATCTGCCGGACAATGATAATCTTTATATTGCCGGAGACAATCATCATAATCAACTGCCTGTCTGTGTTCAACATGGCCACAACATTCACATGTTAAAACAAGTTCAAATCCTGGAGTTGTATCCATACCTCCTCCCGTCTTTTATAGAACACATCAATTTATATATATATTATCAAGTTTGCAACCATTTTTTAAAAATTCTGTTCACTAATTTCAGATCTATACCAAAACTGAAAAAAAACAAGCTATAATAAAAAAAATTTGTTTCCATGAAATTTTTTATTACCTTTTCACACTCTAACTATAATTTAAAGGATTAAATATGTTACGTTCTTCTCCTCTATTTATTTTGGCGATTATTTTATGCAGTAATCAACTATTTTCTCAATCTCAACAAATGGACTATCTTTCTCCTGGAGACATTAAAGTTCATGTAAAATTTTTTACAGATCCTGCTTTGAGAGGTAGAAACACACCCAGCTCTGAACTTGATTCATCAGCGTCATATATTGCCAGCTGCTTTAAGGAATTAAACCTGCACTCTTCCACTCCTCACTCTTTTCATCAACCATTCTACTTGATAAGAACTCGATTGGATAAAAATAACACTCTAAATTTCAATAATAATAAAAATGCCTACAGGCTGAAAAAAGATTTTATCCCACACCCTTTATCAGGTAGCGGATATGTTAAATCACATGTCATATTTGTTGGCTATGGAATAACGGCTCCTGAATACAATTATGATGATTATGAAAACATAGATGTGAACGGAGCCATTGTTTGGATACTCACTCAGGAACCACAACAGCAAGATTCATCATCCATATTTGCAGGCATAAAAAAAACAAAATATGCCAAGCTTCAATATAAATTAAACAACGCAAAGAAACATGGTGCAGTGGGTGCAATAATTCTATCAAACCCTCTTAATAGTAATTTCCGTCGGCCACCCAATATTTGGCCGTCTCTTATGAGAAAGCCAAATTTTAAAGCACTATCATACAGGCTTGCATCTGAACTCAAAGGATCTATCCCGGCTATTCATATTGGTAATAGAACTGCTGAAAAACTGACTAATGATAAACAAATAGATCTCTTAAAACTTCAAGCCCTTATTGACAGCACGCTTATCCCACAATCCCGGATACTGCCGTCTTTACAGGCAGAGTTCAACATAAATTTCCTTAAAGATAGTGCCATCGTCAATAATGTGGTTGCATATATTGAAGGAATAGATCCTGTACTTAAACATGAAGCAATTATCATCGGTGCCCATTATGACCATCTCGGTGCTCAGAATGATTCCACTTTCTACCTTGGAGCAGATGATAATGCTTCCGGCACAGCTGGCGTATTAGCATTAGCAGCCGCTTTTGCAGCACAACCTGTTCCACCTGCCAGAAGCTTAATATTTTCCGCATGGGCGGGTGAAGAAAAAGGGCTGCTGGGTTCTAAATATTTTGTAGAGACACCACTTTGGCCTTTAACTAAAATTGCCTGCTATATCAATATGGACATGATTGGGCGCCTGGACTCATCCAAAGTATATATCTCCGGCACACAAACATCAGCAGGATGGGATACTCTGGTTCCTAATATTTTCAGTCAACATGATCTGTGTTTTGTAGATGATCCCAAAGTCAGTCGCAGTGATCATGTACCATTCTATAAAAAAAGAATTGCCGTATTGGACGTAAGTACAGGCTTTCATCCACAATATCATACGGTTGATGATACAATTGACCGTATTGACTGGGATGGCATGAGCCGTGTATGCAAATCTCTGTATATGCTCATTCGGCAGATTGCAAATAATCCGAATAAAATTATTTTCATTGAAGATCCGGATTCTCCACTCGATCACTAAAAAGCATTGATTCATCATTGAATTATTTTTACTTTAACATGTTAAATATATCGTCCCATAAAAAAAATTATTAAATGAATCCCAGGAGGAAAGAATGAAATTTCCAAAAACACATCTTATCGCTATTACTATCACTGTATTATCAATTGTACTCTTGTCCGGTTGTGGCAGCACTGCCAAACTTTATAAGGGGACACCTGAAACCGGACTTACATTAATGTACAATCTGGACAAAGGACAAGAGTGGAAATATGATATCAACATGAACAATGCAACTACCATGGAAATGATGGGACAGGCAATGGAGATGAGCGTAGAATCCATTGCTTCTATAACAATCAACTGTGACAACGTGCTTAAAGATGAAGGCATAAAAGGATCATTGAGAATTGATAAAATCAAAATAAACGCTACCAGTCCACAAGGTAAAAATGAAGCTGATGTCTCTGGTTTTGTTGGTCAAAAATTCCCATTCAACCTCTCTCCAAGTGGTGAAGAAGTTATTGAAGGAATTGACTCAGTAAAAGTTGACATGGGACAAATGGGCGGCGGCTCACAAACTGCCTTTAAAAATATATTTAAAATCTTTCAGGATCTCCCCGCAACACCCATTAAAATTGGTGACTCCTGGAGTAAATCAGATACAACTATTACACCACAAATGGGCAGTGAAATGAATATAATCATCAACACTACCTACACATTTGAAGCTGTTGAATTGATAGATAATATGTCCTGTATTAAAATTGTCTCTATCGGTGAAGGAACAATTGATGGCGGCGGTGAACAACAGGGTGCTCAGTTCACAATAGAAGGTGACATGGAAAACAGCTCAACATTTTACTTTGCCTATAAGGTAGGAAAACTGGTAAAGACCGAGTCTTTGAGTTTAATGGAAGGCAGTGCTGCAGTTAGTGGTGCAGCTAATATGACCATACCCATGTCAGTAGAAACAACAAATATAATCACTCTTATCAAGTAGCACAGGGCAAAGGAAAAGATCATGCAAAAACGTTCTACACTTTTCTTTATATGTCTATTTGGTCTGAATCTGGCCTGGGGTCAAAGCAACATTGACAAGGCATTAAAATCTATTACAGCTGAAGAGCTTAAAAACCATGTTTACTTTTTAGCTGATGATGCCATGAATGGCCGCGATACACCCAGTGCTGAATTGGATTCAGCTGCTGCATATATTAGTCAGCAGTTCATGGCAGGCGGTTTGACAGCCCCTCAAGGTAGTTATTATCAGCATTTCAATGTTCTCAGATCAAAACTAGGTAAAGGTAATGGAATTTCATTAATCAACGACGGCACAGTTACAGCATACAAAATCAAGAAAGACTTTGTACCATTGGCTGTTTCAAAAAATGGCATTATTGAAGAAACAGCCGTGATCTTTGCCGGATATGGAATTACAGCACCTGAATATAATTATGATGACTATGCTGAGATAGATGTGCAAAATAAAATTGTCTTGATCTTCACTGGCGAACCTCAAGCTAAAGACACATCCAGTATATTTTCAGGAGCACAAAACTCAGACTATGCCAGATTACGCGTTAAAGTAGAAAATGCCCTGGAACATGGGGCTATTGGCCTGTTACTTATTTCAAATCCTCATAGAAATTTCAGGCGTCCGCCTAATTCCTGGCCTAGCCTGATGCGTAATGCACCGGTTAACGCTGTACCGCTTAAACGTGAAACAATTAAAGGTGGAAGCCTTGCAGCCATGCAATTGGGTAAAAAACTCGGCAAGGCACTGCTTGAAGGATCCGGCCAAACACTTGTTGAACTCTTTGATAACATTGATTCTGATCTACAACCGCGGTCCTTTGAACTCAGTGGAATAAAGGTAACAATGGAGACCAGGCTGGACATTGAGAAGAATGTTACACAAAATGTCTGGGCTTATCTGGAAGGCAGTGACCCTCTACTCAAAGATGAACTTGTAATCATAGGCGGCCATTACGACCATGTCGGAGTTCAAAAAGGTGAAATCTACAATGGTGCTGACGACAATGCATCTGGCACATCCGGTGTAATAGAGCTGGCAGAGGCATTTGCCATGTTAGATCAACCTCCGAAACGTTCCATGTTATTTATGACATATTCCGGTGAGGAAAAGGGCCTGTTCGGATCTTATCATTATACTGATAATCCGTTGATGCCCATGGAAAATACAGCTGCAATGTTCTGTCTGGATATGATAAGTCGCAATGACACAAATGCCGTTGTAATAATAGGCGACAAATGCAGTGAAACACTTACAGCAAATTGCGACAATGCCAATGAAATCATCGGCATGGATATGACAAAGACCAGTGACTGGTTCCTACAGAGTGACCATTATCCATTCTACAAAAAGGGTGTCCCTGTCTTGTTCTTTAACTGTGGTGATACCGAAGACCTTCATCAACCCACAGATGATTGTGAAAAAATCATCCCGGAAAAAATGGAGCGAATCACAAGACTAATTTTCTTAACTGCACTGAAAACAGCTAATTCGGTAGATAGACCCGACTACATTAAATTTCGTTAAATAATAATTTATACTTTATTTAAAAGGCCCAAACCACACCGGTTTGGGCCTTTTAAAACTATACTTTTTAATCACACACCGCCATACAAACATAGCTCCAACTCTTTTCTTGACTTTATTATCAAAAATGACAATTGTCAGATACACAACAAATAAAATAATTGAAACCATACTGCATATACTGCGTATGTACAGTATATGCAGCAATAAAAATACTCAATTACTTAATTTACACAAATCTGAAAGGGCACAACAATGAAAACAACCAACCTGTCAAAGGGCATTATCGGGATTGCAATGACAATTATAATGATCACTGGCTGTAGTAGTACACAACAAGTATATAAAGGTAATCCTCAGGATGGCCTTTATATTTCATATTGTCTCAATGAAGGTGACAATTTAAAATATAAATATATTTTTAAAAATTCTCAGGTTATGGAAGCAATGGGTCAGACCATGGAGACAACAATAACTACACAGGCATTATATACACTTATCGGTCAAAATATTGAAAATACAGATGAATTTACAGGAAAAATAGTTGTTAATGATCTTTCAATGGATATTGTGGGCCCACAAGGAAATTCAAATCCGGATTTATCAAAATTAATTGGCAAACCGTTTACCCTATCCAGTACTCCCTGGGGAGTGGAAAAGATGATTGATACTGATTCACTTTCAATAGACTTGGGCCCAATGAATGGCGGACAGCAGAATATTAGTGATATTCTTCATAATATCTTGCCAAACCTGCCAGAGGAAGCTATAACATTGGGACAAAATTGGACCAAGCTGGATACAACCGTAATAGAAAAACAAGGAATGAATATCACTACAATTATTGAAAAATTATATAAATTCGATGGTTTTGAAACAATAAATAATCAATCATGCGTAAAAATTACATCCGCTGGTACCGGAACAATAGATGGCTCTGGTAAGCAAGGCGATATGGATATTACCGTGGAAGGTGATCTGGAAAGTGAACTTTGTTTCTATATAGATTTTGCAAAAGGCCATCTTGTAAAATCTGATATAAATACTATTACAGAAACAACATTAATAATGACGGGTTCACAGAATCTAATTATGCCTATGACTGTCGAGACAAATGCATCTATTTGCCTAATAAAATAAAAGAAAAGAGTGACCATGAAAAAAATATATAAATTACTAATGTGGGTAGCGTTCTTGATTTTCAGCACTCTTTCTGCGCAAAATCCAATAGAAGATGCATCTAATTCAATTACTGCAGAAGAATTAATGACTCATGTTCAACTTCTGGCAGATGAATGGTTTCAGGGACGCGATACACCCAGTATTCAACTTGACTCTGCTGCAAACTATATTTCAGCACAATTCCTGAAATCAGGACTTAAGGGTGCAGGACCGGATGGCAATTTCTTTCAGACATTTGAGGTTTATAGGCCTGAGCTTGATTCTCCTAATACATTGTCTGTAATTAAAAATAAAATTGAAACGATGTATAAGATAAAGACTGATTTTGTGCCGCTACAGGAAACAGGAAATGGAAGGATCAATAATAAGGAATTGTGTTTTGCAGGATATGGCATTACTGCACCTGAATATAACTATGATGATTATGCCGGTATTGATGTGACGGATAAAGTTGTATTGATCTTTACAAAAGAGCCACAACTTGATGATAATGCCAGTATATTTGCCGGCACTCAATTAACTGAGCATGCAAAGATTGAGACAAAACTCATAAATGCAAAGATACATGGGGCTGCGGGAGTACTACTTTTACGGAATCCGCACAAAAAAATGCGTCGTCCCCCCAATAGTTGGGCAAGCCTCATGCGTCGCCCACCCAAATTTACCGCTAAATTCAAAATGCAGTGGATTAACGGACGCAAACCAATCTCCATGCATATTAGCAAAAAATTGAGTTCTACCATGCTGACTGGAGCTGAGACAACATTGATTGATCTTTTCGATACAATTGAAAACACAGCAAAACCAATGAGCATGAATATTGAAGGTATACGTGTCTCAATGGAGACACAATTACGATCCGAACATAAAAAAACATCAAATGTATGGACACTTATTGAAGGTAGTGATCCGTTATTAAAAGATGAATTGATTATTGTCGGAGCGCATTATGATCATATCGGGCTTCAAAATGGTGAAGTCTGTAATGGCGCAGATGATAATGCTTCCGGCACTGCTGCGATTATGGAAATTGCACAGGCTTTGACGCTGTTCAATCTTAAACCGAAAAGATCCATCCTACTTATTGCTTATACAGGCGAGGAAAAAGGTTTATGGGGATCAACTTATAACAGCAGATACCAATTCTCCTCAGATAAAACCATTTCGGCAATGATTTGTCTGGATATGATAAGTCGTAATGATCCCAACACACTGAACCTTGTTGGACACAAATCCAGTAATAAATTGACAGCGATTTGTGAAAAAGCCAATGAGACCATTGGCATGAAGATAGAAAAGATGACCGGACTGAATCCTGCAGGCACTATCGATTGGTTCAGGCAGAGTGATCACTTCCCTTATTACCGGAAGGGGATTCCTGTTCTCTTCTTTAATTGTGGTGATACTGAGCATCTGCATAAGCCTACTGATGATGTTGAAACAATCAGCGCGATAAAAATGGAGCGCATAACCAGGTTAACTTTCCTCACCGTCTGGAATGCGGCGAATGCTACTGAGAGTCCTGATTTTATTAAATTCAGATAATTCAACATAAAACAAAAAAACTCCTCTGTACGTAGAACTACAGAGGAGTTTTTCTAATTTATTTCAATCTATTCAATCGACCAATACTCACGAAAAAAAACAAACAGCATTATAAGATATACTAAAACTTCTCATCATACTTGGTCCAAAGGAAATCACCCAAATCCCAGGCCTGTTTCACGACTTTATCACCCCAGTAGCTGGCAATTCCTGTCAGGTATTCACGTGTACGCAACGGATCTTCTTTATATAACTCCAATGCACGTGCGTCAAAATTTTCCTGCAACTGAAATAATTCTATTTGCATGGGCTGCCACGTAGCTTCAAGATCTTTCCTCATATCACCCCAACGTTGAGCAGCTAATGTTCCCAACCTGTTAAAAGCCCACCAGGCACAATCACGATTAAATCCATCAACACGACCGGGAGTCTTGTATGATTTAGCAACATCAGTTATCGAACAATATAATGGCACATAAATTGAGTTAGCTACATTGTCAAAAGCCAGCCATACCACACCACCAACTTCATCGGGAAGCCAATCACGTGATTGTGTTATTGTAGCATACATTGTATACCAACGTGCAATAGTACGTTCTCCACGCCAACCCCAACCACCATTTATCTTGAACAACTTATTCATATCATATGGCATATGTGGATTAGCCATGGGGCTTATAACCTGTTTCCCGTCTTTATCTGCAACAGTCAAATTTTTGATAAAATTATAGTCTGTCCCTTCATAATAGTCCTGAAAAATTTCAACCAATTTTTCCATTGTCACAGGCTTGTCCGGACGCACAGAAAAAGGATAATTTTCAGATTCGGGATTCAATTTCAGAGATGGTGCCAATAAAGAAAGAACACGCCACTCTCTTCTACGAGATGCCAAAGATGTTCTGTTTTCAGGAGCATATGCATAAACAAATTCAAAGGGACCGTTATCCGGGTGCCACCAACCACGTTCTCTGGCTAATTTATATATATTTTTAGATGCCATAAATGAATCTTTATCATCAGGATCTATTTGACGTATCCTGCTGGCATTGGCATCTACAGAGACATGATCGTCAGGAACACGCTGCGCGGCCCACACTGCACCCACTTTGCCTTCACCGGGCCCAAGAATCTCCAAATGCCAGACCTCTTTTGTATCGGCAATTGTAAGGCACTCGCCAGTATCATTCCATCCATATTTTTTGGTTAATTCATCAGCAAGTTTAATTGCCTCTCTGGCAGTAGTACAGCGTTGCAACATCAATGCTACCAGTTGCTGACAATCAATATGGCCATGCTTGGAACGTAATTCTTTGCGGCCGCCAAAAGTTGATTCACCAACAGCTAACTGCCGGGTATTCATAGCTGGATAGGCTGTATTGATATATCCATATGTCTTACGAACTTGAGGAATCACACCTGTTTTGATGTATTTATAAGCAGGCATGGCAAGAGAATCATCTGTAGTTCTCTTCAGTAAATCCATTTCTGCATTCTTTCCAAAATCTTTTGCAGGCATTACATTTAACCATGCCCGTGTTCGATGACTGTCACATGTGTGAGAGGTTATTACCGAACCATCGACAGAGGCTTTTTTACCTACTGTTATTGTTGTACAACCATCAGGAACTCCTCCCTCCCAATCTGGTTCTTGAGCCGTTATAAGTGCTGTAACTCCCAGAACAAAAACAGTGCTGAATATTACTAATGTTTTTTTACTCATATTTCCCCTCATTCTCTTGTTATAATTTCCTCATTAGATCGTTGATCCAGAAAACATGCCAAATCATCAAGACAAAAACAATTTGCAGGCAGTTTACGTCCTCCCAAACGCAAAGACTCCAGAATCTGCATGGTCGGCGGCACTTCCAGTCCTGTATCGTCTAACATTTGTGCATCATTGAATAATTGACGGGGCACACCATCAAATACCAAGTTACCTGCATTTAACACCAGCACTCTCCTGGCGAGCCTGACAATAAGATCCATATCATGTGTAACAAATATGACCAGGGCACCTCTGGCATGTTCATTAACGATTATCTCTTCTACGGCAGTGGCAGAACGTCTGTCAAGGCCAACAGTAGGTTCATCCAGTATCAATATATCAGTCTGCATGGCCAATGTAGAAGCTATGGCAATACGCCGCTTCTCGCCACCCGATAGCTGAAATGGAGATCTATCTTTAATATCACTCTTATTAAATCCCACACGTTTTAAAGAGAGATCCACAGACTTTCTGATTTTGGCATCACTCCATCCCCTGTTCCCAGGGCCGAATGCAATCTCTTTCCCAATGGTATCTTCAAAAAACTGTGATTCCGGAAATTGAAATACAAGTCCTACTTTTCTCAATGCCTTTTCAAGAGCTTGTGACGTATCTAACATTTCACTATCTAATTCAACAGTACCCAGAGAAGGCCTGAGCAGCCCATTGATCAATTGGACCAATGTTGTCTTTCCCGAACCGGCAGAACCGGCAATGGCAACTAATTCATTCGGCCTGATACTGAAGCTGATATTATCAAGTGCCCTTTGATCTCTCCCCGATAATGCAGTATAGTCAAATGTAACATTTTTAAAACGGATCACTGTAGCCATCCAACATCTGTTCTATCTTCATTTTTGTAGGAATATCAATTCCAAAATCCACTAATTGCTGCCTATTTTTAAATACAATATCGGGTGGGCCGTCAAATACCAGCTTCCCATCATGCAAGATCAAAACACGATCACAGTCAACCACCTCATCCGGTAATTGCGTTATTAGCATAATACCCATACTGCGTCCGCCCATCTCCTCATCCAAAAGCCGCAATACTTCACGCTTGTTTCCCGGATCAAGCAGTGAAGTTGGTTCATCTAAAATCAAATATCGGGGATGCATTACCCAGATTGCAGCCAGGGCCAATCTTTGCCGCTCTCCTCCGGAGAGAAGATGTGGTTCCTTGGTAGCGTATGCTCGCAAATTAAACCTGTCCAGAGCGGCATTTACACGGTAGAACATTTCTTCCGGTGGAACAGCAAGGTTTTCAAGCCCAAAGGCTAGTTCACGTTCTACTGTTGTTGCAACCATTTGATTATCAGGATTTTGAAACATCAAACCAACCCGCCGTCTAACCTCAAACAGATTCTCGTGAGGTCCAACCTTATAATCATCAACTGTAATTGTACCCAACTTCAAGGGCATAAGCCCAAGTATTGCATGAATCAAGGTGGTCTTGCCGGATCCGTTACACCCCATCAAGGCCAGGCGCTCACCCGGTTTGAAATCAAAACTGATTCCTTTTAACGAAAAATTCGATACATTACCCGGATAAGCAGCTGTGACATTATTAACTTTAATCATTGTTGTCCAACCATTGGCGGATATGAGCTACTATGCGCTCTGTAGCACCGATATTTTCACGTACTAATGCCTCTGCCCTTTTACCAAGCATTTCACGCTCATGGGCATCACTGTAGAGAGAAAACAGGCGTGCTTCAAGTGCATCAGCATCGGGGCAGCAGAAACCTACACCCCTTCTCTTTAACTGACCCGCTTCATAACTATTATGATATCGTGGCCCAAACATGACGGTCTTGCCCAGGGCTGCCGGTTCCAGCACATTATGGATTCCAACTCCAAATGCACCCCCCACATAAGCGGCATCACCTAACGCATAAAGGCTGGCTAAAATGCCTATTCGATCAATTATCAGAACATCTACATCAGGCAATGTTCCATCTTCCAACTCTGACAGTCTTAAAAATTTCAAGCCTAAATTTGCAGCATAAATTTCCACTTTATTCATATGTTCTTCAGTTGGCTCATGAGGAGCTGCAACAATAAATGGCATAATATTACGTTTTTTTAATCGGCCTAATGTCTCAAATATCATCTCTTCATCTGCAGGCCATGAAGATCCTAAAATCAAGGCAGGACGATCTCCTTTTAAACTCCGTAACGGTGCAACAATAGACTCTGCATCTTCTGCCCGGCGTACAACCTGATCATACCTGGTATCACCGATACATTTAACGATGCCTCTACCCCATCCCTGGTCTGCGGCATATTGTGCTGCTTCCCTGGAAACTGTTAGAATTCCATCAAAAGCTCCATGCAGATATTTATTAACACCGGGGAATAAGCGAAAAGCCAATGAAGGTGGAAGCTGTATGGTGCAATTGATTAACAGATTTGGAATACCTCGTTTATTCAATTCATAGAGATGATTAGGCCAAAAATCATGTCTGACTATCAATGCAATATCAGGTCTCACAAGATCTAAAAATTTACGGGCATTTCCAGGCGTGTCCAAAGGGATATATGTCAAAATATCAGCTTCCGGGAAATCACCGATATGATCAAAGGCTGACGGTGAAAAAAGGCTGACTATTACAATACTATCAGGATATTCTATCTTTATTGCATGAATTACAGGACGTGCCTGTTCAAATTCACCCATGGAACTGGCATGAATCCATATACGGGGTGCAGCGTGAACATGTGTGGACAATTGCGTTTCCAGGTCATTAAAAAGTGACCTGCGTCCAGCAAGACCACGCTGAACTTTTTCATTCGTAACATTACCAACAATTAATCCAACGCGTAAACATGGCAGCACAATACCATTATACATAAAATGCCAAAGCTGCATATTTTATCCTGTTTTAAATATTATACCATAATTTTTTTCATTATCTCAATAACTCGAACCGGCTGAATATTATTCATACAGTCAAAATGCCCTTGCGGGCAGATATCACTTCCATGTTTTGAGCATGGCCGACATGCCAATTTCTCCTCAATTACATGGGCGCGTGCCCTGTATGGAAAAAATCCAAGTTGATGCGTTGTAGGGCCAAAAATTGCCGTTACCGGAATATTTAAAGCACAAGCCATATGCATCAAACCAGTATCATTGCTCAACAAAAGAGATGATTTTGATAATATACCAGCCGTTTCCATTCGGCTACCAATACCTGCAGCCGAATGCCCCAGGGGGCCAGCAGCCTCAGCAACAGTCCTGCACAACTCTATCTCTTCAGGCCCGCCTACAACAATTATATTAACGTCCTTATCTGCCCAATATCTTGCTACATTACAGAAACTGTCTTTATGCCATTGCTTTGTCTGCCGGCTGGCACCGGGAGCAATGGCAATAATAGAAGAATTAGTATCAATCCCCCATTGCTTAAATATCTCCGCAGTCTTTACTAAAACATCTGCACTGATATTGAGATAAAGGCCCTTGGAATCATCTTCAACTCCCCATGCTGCAACTGCATTTAAAAAACGCTTTGCCACAGGAACCGGGGAAGTCCCATAGATATTGGCCTTATGCTGAATCAACATCCACCTTTTAACACGATCGTGGTGAAAACGTACTCTATGTGATGCGCCGCAGCTATGTGAGACTAAAATGGAACGTATATTTGATTGAAGATCCGCTACATGAGTATACCCGGCTGCACGAATCTGTATCAACATATCTTTGAGTGACCCACCCGAAGTGAAACAATACACATGATTGACAGCAGTGTTCCCTTCAACCAGGGGAGCAAATTCGGACTTGACAAGCATATCAATTTGCGCATGTGGAAACCTTTGCCGGAGACAGCGCAAAGCTGGAGTTGTAAGTAAAACATCTCCCATGGCACCTAAGCGTATAACCAATATTCGTTCTAAGTTCTTCATTTGATAAAATTATATACCGAGACGTTGCTTAAACCAGGTTATGGTCGTTTCCAGTCCGTCCTCAAGGTTCACTGTTGGTTTCCAATCTAACAGCTCTATAGCTCTTCTGATATCCGGTTGCCTGACTTTTGGATCATTTACCGGCAAGGATTCATGAACTACACGGCTACCGCTGTCACAAATCTTTGTAATGGCTTCCGCTAATTGAAGAATTGTCCTCTCATCAGGATTGCCGATATTTACAGGATTAACATCATCACACATCAAGAGACGGTAGATTCCATCAACCAGGTCATTGACAAAGCAAAAGCTTCGAGTCTGCAGGCCGTCACCAAATACTGTAATATTCTCACCTTTTAATGCCTGTGGTACAAAAGCGGGAATTGCGCGACCGTCATTGGGACGCATTCTTGGACCATAAGTATTAAAAATCCGCACAATCCGTGTCTCTACACCATGATATTCATGATAAGCCATTGTCATAGCCTCTGCAAATCGTTTGGCTTCATCATAAACACCACGGGGACCGACAGGATTAACATTACCCCAATAACTCTCCGGTTGAGGATGTATCTGCGGATCACCGTATACCTCAGAAGTAGAAGCAAGAAGGAAACGGGCACCCTTCTCTTTGGCAAGCCCCAAAGCCTTATGGGTTCCAAGTGATCCTACCTTCAATGTTTGAATCGGCATCTCAAGATAATCTATGGGACTGGCAGGTGAAGCAAAATGAAGTATATAATCAACAGGGCCATCGATATAAATATAATCTGTCACATCATGTTTGATAAATGAAAATGATTCGCCACGCAAATGAGCAATATTATCTGTACTGCCTGTGGACAGATTGTCCATGGCAATCACTTCATGCCCCTTCTTTAAAAAATATTCACACAGGTGTGAACCTAAAAAACCGGCACCGCCTGTAATCAAAGTCCTTGCCATATCACCCTCCTAAAAATTCAAAACTTTCACGCAGACCTTTTGATACACAATGCACCAATTTTTCGTCTTCAAAATAAACAATCATACCTTCTATATCTTTATTATTTTCAAGAAATGTCATACCTTCTTTGGGCCCCATAATAAAAATCGCTGTTGCATATGCATCTGCTAACATAGCTTCAGGTGCAACAACGGTGACACTCACACAACCCCTGGCAGGATATCCTGTAAACGGATTGAGTAAATGATGATATCGCTCTCCGTCAAATTCGAAGTACCGTTCATAATCACCGGATGTTGCGACAGCCGCACTATCCAGTCTGAGTACGGCGTATAAAGATGACTGCCCCGCCCGGGGATTACGAATACCGATCCCCCAATTTGGCATATAGGGATGCCGGCCAAATGTTCTTAAATCTCCACCTGCATCTACTATTCCGGCTGAGATACCACATGAACGGAGTGATGCAACTGCTTTGTCTATTGCCAGACCTTTAGCCACACCACCCAAATCTATCTCAATAGCCTTTTGTGGCAAAAAAACATTATTTCCTTTTATTTGAATCTTGCTATAATCAACAGAATGGAGTGCTTTCAAAATAGAAGTAGAATCTGGCGGAGTGGCATCACTCAATAAAAAAGGCCATAGTTTTTTTACCGCTCCAATTGTACAATCAAAATATCCGTCTGTTTTATCTCCAATGGCAATAGCCTCAGACAATAAAAAAACCATATCATCTGATAACTTTGAAGGCTCAATTCCGGCACGTCGTATTAATTCAGAGAGTTCACTACCTTCAAGATGAATAGAGGCCGCTTTCTCTACATCTACTATTGCTTGAAAGGCTTTATCCACAGCCTGCTGAATAAAATCTTCAGACTTTGAATAATCATAGATTGAAATTTGTACCACTGTATCCATTAAAAAACGGATCTCTTTTACGGGCTCTTTTTGTGGTGGCGAACAGACAACAGCCAGAAGGCCTGCTATTAATATAATAAAAAACTTAAACTTATCTATTTTCATTCCTGCCTCTCCAGATCAATAAGTATAAGTTTTTCCAGAGAGTCTCTATAGATACCGGGCGTGAAATGATATAATAATGCAAGAGCTTTATCAGTAAGATCATTAGCACGGTGTTGTGCAGTTTGTATACCGCCATTGTCCAATACAAATTCATGCACATATTCTACACTTCTTGCATTTCTATGTTGTAAAGTATCGAGAACAGATTTACGCTGTGCAGGATCTACGGTTTTTAAGGCGCATAGCAGGGGCAATGTGGCCTTACCATCTCTTACATCCTGTAGGGCGGGTTTTCCCATTCGTGAATTACTGCCGATAAAATCAAGGATATCATCTCTAATTTGAAATACTATACCCAGCAATCTCCCGAATTCTGCTAACTCCTCTTCTTCTTCCCTGGAAGCACCGGCAATTTGTGCGGCAAAACGAGTAGATGTTGAAAAAAGTGAGGCTGTTTTATCTTCGATCATCTGAAAATAATCGGAAATATCTATTTGAAAATCATTTGGGCCCAGAGTTTGTCTCAACTCACCTGTACCCATCTGCCTGGCTGTCCTGGCAATAATACTAATCACTTCAGGCCGGGCAATATCAACACTGAGTTGTAGGATATCGGTAAATAAATAATCCCCAATTAACACTGCAGCTTTATTTCCCCAAACTGTGTTTAGAGTATCTTTGCCCCGCCGAATGTCCGCCTGATCCAGTACATCATCATGAATAAGGCTGGCAGTATGCAATAATTCTATCAACACTGCCATCCTGACATCATCATTTATTTTTCCGCCAACAAGGCCTTGACATAATAAAAACAGCATTGGTCTTAACCGTTTACCACGCCCATTATGGACATGGGACAGCAGGGGTGCCATGAAGGCCATTTCTGTCTCAAAATGTGATTGGTAGGCATCATCAAAGCAGGCTAAATGCTTAGAGAGCAACACATCTATCTGCTGATATATATCAATACGAGCTTTTTTGCTGTTCAATAAATCTGTTCCCGCCTTCTGAATATCAAACGTAGAAGGGCGGGAAATCCCCCGCCCTTTTCATAAAACATTACCGTGCAACAGATTACACAACCTGACAGACTGGATTACTTCTGAAAATCTGCAACTGCATCTTCGACTGTATCGAATGTGCTAAAAAGCGTAATCAGCTTTGTAATCATAAAGAGACTCTTTACTTTTTCGGCAACGCCACAAAGTTTGAGTTCTCCATCTGCATTTTTCAACGATGTCAAACAGCCCATCATTGTACCAAGACCTGAACTGTTCATCCACTTGACCTTGGAAAGATCAATCACAATTTTCAAGACATCATTCTGTACAAGTTCTTTCACCTTGTCATGAATGGAAACTGTCTCAGGTCCGCCCATGAGATTCCCCTTCACGCCAAGCACTGTTACATTACCGTATTCTTTAACATCAATATTCATTTCTTTCCTCCATGCTCTACTTTTCTTCTCTGTGTAGGGATCGACTAAAATATAAGGTCTTTCAATAAAAGAAACAAGTATTTTCCCTGTCAATTCCCAAGTAATTTACTATTCTTCTTCAGATAATATCTGTGACGTATAGATATAAATTCGTGCACCTGTCTTATATGCGTCAGGAGAAAGGCCTGCCTTTTCGCCACACAGGTGCTCCAGCATCTCAATACGGTTCCATCCTTGTTCAACAGCGACCTCCGGCAGGTATGTTCCGCCACGGCCATCCATCTCCACCCAGACACCATGTTTACCTACTTCAATCTCTTCAATATCATCTATCTGCCGGCGTTCTGACAAAATAGAAATCTTGATATCAATTTTAGAGAGTTCATTTACGGTGATGGGATTATAAGCAAAACGATAGTCTTTGGTTGCGGCTGATTCTGCCATCTCTTTTACAGCCTGCCATATAGGATAACGAGCTTCGAAAGTACCGATACAACCACGAAGTGCACCTTTATTAGTCAGAGTAACAAAAACACCACGTTTTAATCTGAGATTGTCTTGAATAATTTCGGGGATCGGCATCTTTTTATCTTCCAGTCCATAAATTATTGATGCTCTGGCAATTTCAAACAATCTGTTTTTTTCCTCAGCGGAAAACTGAATATAATCCATCTCGCTGTCTCCCGTTTGTATTTTATCGGCTTTTGATTTGCAGAAAAGTGCGGCTCCATACCCAACAACACGACTGCGATCACCTGATACATCACCGGAATTCTGATATGGCTGAAGAACAACATTGTCCATAGAAAACAATTGAGCGGTCCGCATGACAACATTCAATGCCGGCCAACTGCATATTGCACAGTTTAAGTTCTCCATCTTCAGGAGCCCCGGATTGTCATTCAACCTGTTTAATCTAAAATAATCCATCTTCTCAATAGCAGCCATTACAATATTATCAGAACGAACCGCATCATCATAGGCCGGATAATGAGATAAATCCGAACTGGCAATAAGTAGTACCTTTAATCCCTTTGTCGCACGCCATATGGATTTTGCAAGTTTTTTTGCATCGTTGTCCGAAAATCGGCCCAGAACGATAGGCACAATAGGCGTAGCCGGCAGGATATGTTGTACAAATATCATCTGCATTTCTACTACATGTTCGTCTTTATGAGCAGTTTTTGAGTAGATCATGGCCGGATATTCATCCCGGATTGCAGTGATCAATTTTTGATCAACCGGAATATCGCCCTGAGGTGTACGGCAGAGATCATAGGGTGATATTGATGCACCCACAAATGCATGGCTATGAGAGGATGCCAGAATCACTACAGCATCAAACTCTCTATCAATGTCTTTAACGGCACTATAGACATGTGCGGCAACTGCTCCGCTATATTCCAGACCGGCATGAGGTGCCCATATGCCTATAATATCTCCTGTCGGCAAAATAGGTTTAGCCGTTTTTATAAGACTCTCTAACTTCGCGTGTAGTTGATTAGGAGAAGCAGGGTAAAACGTCCCTGCTACAGCCGGCTCTCTGATATCCTGAGCATGAATCGATATCCCCAAAAATACCAGAAAGACAATTAATCGCCCCTTCATTGCATCCTCCGCTTTGGCCGCCATATTCCTGGAATAGCTGTATTACAGCTTCCACAGAGTCCATTGCTGATATTGTTTTCATATATCCTGTAACCAACACGCCTGATCAGCAATTTATTACATGATGGACAATAACTATTTGCTCCCTCATGACCCGGTACATTTCCCAGATAAACATATTTGAGCCCTGCGTCCATTGCAACATTTCTTAAATTTTCCAAGGTTTTAACCGGCGTAGGCGGCAAATGACGCAATCGGTACTTGGGGGTAAAACGTGAAAAATGCAGAGGAATATCATCACCTAGATTTTTTATAATCCAACGAGTCATATCTCTGATTTCTTCCGGCTTATCATTGAGTGTCGGAACTACCAGGTAGACAATCTCGGTCCATACATCTTCTTCTTTCAATACTACTAATGAATCCAGTACAGGACGCAGACGTCCATGTACTACATTGGTATAATAATCCTCTGTAAAGGCTTTGAGATCGACTTTATATGCATCAATATACTGACATAAATCTTTTAACGGCTTCTTATTGATAAATCCGTTTGAGACTATTACCGTATGTATACCGGCATCTTTTGCAAGCATGGAAGTATCAAAGATAAATTCATTATAGATTGTAGGCTCATTATAAGTATAGGCAATAACAGGTACATTTTTCTGCCTGACAGTACTAACAATCTGTTCAGGTTTGTAGCCAACATTGGGCAGCTCTTCCGGTTTCCGCCTGGCCAATGTCCAATTCTGGCAAAAGCTGCAATCTACATTGCAACCGGCTGTTGCCATACTGAAAACTTCACTTCCCGGAAGAAAGTGATAGAAGGGTTTTTTCTCTATAGGATCCGTATGAATTGAGGCAATACGTCCATATATCAATGAAATATAGCGGCCATCAACATTCTCTCTTACCTGGCAACGACCCCTGTAACCCTTTTGTACAATACACTGCCAGGGGCAAAGCAGACATTCAACTGCCTGTCCCTCCAAGGCTCGCCAATATCTGGCAGGTTGAGAAGATAGATCCGCTGCATGACCATTACGCGGCAGAAGCAGAGATGCAGCCAACGTAGCTGTATTACCTAGAAAACGTCTTCTGGAAGAATAATGTTCATTTAGAACATTCATGAACGAATTGCTGCTTCACTTTTTTCACGGTGTATCATGGATAGTTCTGTTAGTACGCCCATAATCAGAGCTGTAATCAACATTAAAATCCAGCTTTGTGTCCAACCGAAAAAGAATTGATCCCAGATTCGTCCCAGGGGAATTAATGACAACACTCCCAGAGGTAGATGCCCTGCTAAACCCCATGTCAGGCCTCTGATCCACCACGGTTTTTCCCATACAACCACAGCGGCCAGAACTCCGATAATCAACCGTGACAGAATCATACCCCAAATACCAAGTGCAGGTGTTTTATTTGTTAATGCCGTAAACACAAGCCAGGTAACAATGCCATAAAAAAGCCCCCACTCCAATCCTGCTTTTATTTTGTTCCAATCCCTCATAAAAATAATCTCTCCTTTTTCAGTTTTTCTATCTATATAATATACTTCTACCCGGAGATAAAAACAAGCCGGGAAACAGCAATTCAATCTTATCAATATTAAAAATTTCCACTTATTCCTTCGTCATTTTCTTCATGAATGGCTGAAAAAGATCAATTGGTACGGGGAAGAGCATGGTGGAATTATTCTCTGCCGCTACTTCAACCAAGGTCTGAAGGAAGCGCAATTGAATAGCAGTGGGTTCTTTCCCTATTCTTTCAGCAGCAGCAAGCAACTTTTCAGAAGCCTGATATTCACCTTCAGCATGAATAATCTTGGCTCTTCTTTCACGCTCTGCCTCAGCCTGCTTGGCAATTGCTCTCTTCATCTCTTCCGGCAGATCTATATGCTTAACCTCAACCAGAGATACTTTAATGCCCCAGGGATCTGTATGTTTATCCAGAATCCCCTGTAGCTGCTCATTAATCTGATCTCTGGCACTCAGCAGTTCATCAAGGTCAAACTGTCCCAATACTGAACGCAGGGTTGTCTGAGCCAGCTGGCTTGTAGCATAAAGATAGTCCTGCACTTCAATAATAGCTCTCCCTGCATCCATTACACGGAAATAGACAACCGCATTTACCTTGATAGAAACATTATCCTTGGTGATGACATCCTGCGGAGGTACATCCATAGCAACTGTACGCAGGCTAACTTTGATCATCTTATCAACAAACGGAATTAGCAGGATAAGCCCGGGACCTTTATAACCAATCATGCGGCCAAGACGGAAAATTACACCACGTTCATACTCCTTCAAAATTCGTATTGCACTGGCCAGAATAAAAAAAACTACAATGACAATTGTAATCACACTCTGCATGGCGACCTCCAAAGTTTATTTAAATTTGTGAGCCAGTACATACTCATCGGCAGAAGCATCAGACCTCACCAATGTTTATTTGACTGACATGCTATTTACAATAAAGTTATGATATTTTTCTAACTTTTACAACCATTCCGGCAATATCGACAACTTCTATTGTGTCATCTTTATTTAATATTGTATCAGAAGTTGCACGCCAGATTTCACCGTGAACACGTACCTGCCACTCTTCACCCAGAGACCTAAGTACGATTCCATGCTCTCCAATCAGACCCTTTTCACCGGTTACAACCTTTCTTGTCTGTGCCTTTAACCCCATAATTGCAATTAGCACAAATAGACTGCCAAAGATTAAAACGGCAGGCAGGATAACGCTTAAAGAGACATTGACATCAGGTGACTGAAACAACATAAGCGAACCCAACAGCATAGCAATTACCCCCCCGATAGTTAAAAATCCAAATGTTGGTGTGTAAGCTTCCAGCACAAAAAACAAGATAGCCAGGACAATCAATAAAACACCTGCTGTTGTCACGTGCAAGACCTGAGTTACAAATAAAAATAGAATGAGACAGATACCACCTAAAATTCCCGGAAAAAGGGCACCGGGACTTCTGAGTTCAAAGAACAGGCCCAGCATGGCACCCATCATTAAAAAGTATGCAATATTCGGATCAGCAATTTTATTCAGTATCTTATATCGCCAATTCATGGGGTGATAAATAATTACAGCATGCTTGACATTCAACACTTTTTGAGAACCATCCAGATCAATGATCTCTCCATCAAGCTGCTCCAGAAGATCAGGCAGGTCAGTGGCTATATAATTAATAACATTTTGCTGTAGTGCTTCTTCTTCGGTAATGTTAACAGAATTTCTGACAGCATCTTCAGCCCAATTTTCATTACGCTCGCGTTGTCTTGCAAGGCCCTTTATGTGCGCTACAGCATCATTCGTGACTTTCTCCATTAAAACAGCTGTCGAGTCCTGCTTTCCTCCCAGCATATTTACAGGATGCGCTGAACCTATATTTGTAGATGGCGCCATGGCCACAAGGTGGGCAGCGTAAGAAATAAAGACACCGGCTGATGCGGCCCTGCCGCCTGAAGGTGAGATATAGACTATAACAGGCAGTGTGGCTGCCAATAGTGTTTTATCAATATCAAGTGTAGAAGACATCAATCCGCCCGGTGTATCCATACAAATAATTATGGCCTCTACTCCATTTTCGACAGCCTTATTTACACTGGTTATAAGATAACGCGCAGTAACAGGAGTGATTGCACCATCAATTGTAAGAACAACAACTTCGTTACCGGCTTGCAGTGCATTTATACCCAACAACCAAAGAAAGATTGATACGAAAAATTTATCTCTGTAATTCATAACAGATACCCCTTTCTGTGCTAAAAAAAAGAATGTTTTTTTCACTTGACATCGGTAGTATAATTCTACAAATTACCGGCATAGATAGATTAATGTCCCTGCATTGTGGACAAATCCGGCAGCTATAAAGAGCCAACACCTTTATAGAGGGAGCTCGACTCTGACGTGTATTACATGCCTCCAACGAGTGGACGTAAAAAGCGAGCAGGCGTGTTCCCACCGTGTCTGACACGGTTCTTTATAGTCGGATAGTTCCTTTGCAGGGTTTTTATATATAAGCCCCTCTATCCACTCATTACTAATACTTCTGTTCCAGATTTCTATCAAGACTACGATATTGAATAGCCTCACCTATATGTTCCGCAAGAATTGATTCACTGGCAGCAAGGTCTGCAATAGTACGTGCAACTTTCAATATACGGTCATATGCTCTGGCAGACAACCCCAGACGTGTAATAGCTGTCTGAAGAAGATTCTGGGCCGGTGAATCAATAATACAATGTTTCCTAATCTCTCTTGAGGCCATATGAGCATTTGCATGCATATTGGGTTTGCCTGCAAAACGTCTTGTTTGTCTCTGTCTTGCCGACAGAGTTCTTTTACGGATGGATTCTGATGCCTCACCGTCTATTTTACCGGCTAAATCCGAGTAAGAGACCGCAGGAACTTCTACATGAATATCAATACGATCCAGGAGCGGACCTGAAATTTTTGCTCTGTATTTTTGAATATGCATTAATGTACAGCTACACTCATGCGACGGATCTGTAAAATACCCACAGGGACAGGGGTTCATAGCAGCAAGCAATAAAAACTGAGCCGGATATGTTAAGGACATGGCTGCACGACTGATTGTTACCTTACCATCTTCCATTGGCTGGCGCATGACCTCTAATACATTCTTTCTGAACTCAGGCAACTCATCTAAAAACAATACTCCATGATGGGCAAGACTCACTTCTCCCGGTCTGGGTACATGACCACCCCCAATAAGTCCGGCATCGCTAATAGTATGATGCGGACTTCTGAATGGTCTTGTTCCAACCAGGGCCGTATCTGCTTCCAACAAGCCTGATACCGAATGGATTTTTGTTGTCTCAAGAGCCTCATCCAGAGTCAAGTCTGGTAGTATTGAAGGGAAACGTTTGGCCAGCATGGTTTTGCCTGAACCCGGCGGACCAATCATCAACACATTATGACTGCCAGCAGCTGCTACTTCAAGGGCCCTTTTAACATGAGCCTGCCCTTTTACATCCAGAAAATCAACACCATACATGCAACTTTGAGTGAATACATCTTTCATATCCACTTTCATAGGCGTTGCTTTATAACCTGATTCAATAATCTCTACAGCTTCAATGAGAGAGTCGGCAGCATAGACTGAAAGACCGTTTACCATGGCAGTTTCCTGGGCATTTGCTTTGGGGACAATAAGCCGCTTGATACCAGCCTGCCCCATTGCGACAGCAATACTGAGTCCACCACGTATCGGCCGTAACTGACCGTCTAAAGCCAATTCACCCAAAATGACTGTACCCTCCATTGAATCAGTACGGATCTGCTTACTTGCACACAAGATCCCTATAGCCATGGGAAGGTCAAAAGCAGAACCCTCTTTTCTGATATCTGCCGGTGCCAGATTAATAGTGATACGCTTACCGGGCATGAAAAAACCGCTATTTTTGATTGCGGCGTTTACACGCTCTTTTGATTCTTTTACTGCACCGTCCGGAAGGCCAACTGTTGCAAATGCAGGCAATCCGCGGTCAAGATGTGCTTCAACTTCAACAAGATATCCGTCAATACCTAATACAGCAGCGGCATATACTTTAGCAAACATGCCCTTCCTCCGGGATAGGATGGAGAGAGAATCCTCAGTGGTAATTGGGGCGAAGATAATCTATATTATTTTTTTATTTTATACCCTGTTCATATTTTTTTATAAACTTGGCTATGGCATCATAGAGAGCCCTGGCAATTTTCCTTCGCTCACCCTTTGTATTCAGCAACTTCTCTTCATAGCGATTTGACATCATAGCTGTTTCCACAAGAACACTTGGCATTGCCGCCCGCCATAAAACCAAAAAGCGTGCTTGAAAGACACCCTTACCCAATTTTGGTATTTTGGTGTTTCTACAAACATTATCTACCATCATCTGCCCGAGGTCCAGGCTTTCCTTCAAATATGAATTTCGCGCTATTACGTTCAAGATATGAGCCGTACTCTCAAATTCTTTGAAGTCATCCATATCTTCGGCAACGGAGTTTTCTGCTTCAGCCACTCTTTGGGCTTCCTTGGTTTTACTCTTACCCATAGCAAAAACGGAAAACCCTCTGGCCGATGGAGAATTATTTGCATTGCAATGAATACTGACAAAGAGTTTACCATGATTACGATTGGCAAACTTTGTTCTGTCAGTTAGATCAATATACTTGTCACTGGTCCGTGTCATAAGAACTTTAACACCCAGATGGTTCTCCAACAGGCTTTTCAATCGCTTTGCCAAATCCAGAGTCACATCTTTTTCATGCATGTTTCTACTACGTTTGGGTGTACCAGGATCTCTTCCGCCATGACCGGGATCAAGAATAATTGTATCAAAAAGCCAACGTTTCTTATCAATAACCGCAGTAGGAAGTACTTCTGACATTGTTGGCGGCGATGATTTATCCTCACGTAGCGAAATTAGAACTTCACTATCATTAACAAACAATTCCGGGATTACTATCTTATCTGAAAGTTGAAATGAGATCTGAGCCGCCTTATCATATTGAAAAGCAGCAGACCGTTTTACAATACCCCGGCGTGCATTTGACTTTAATGCCAATGTATCTACAGTACCGCCGATAAATGTCACATTTAACCAATCTCTGTTAAGAGCTACTTCTACATCTTTTTTATCAAACTTTTTACCCGTACTCAGCCTTATTATATGACCATTTGAGCGCGATTCCACATCAATACCTGTTACATTAAAAAAATTCCGTCTGAGATGTAACTCTTCACTTTGTGAATCAAAACTTATTTCACCTGGAAAATACCCCGATGTCAATTTTAAAAAAAGCAGCAGAGGTACATAGACGGTCTGATATTTTTGCTGAACCGCAAGAGGCATTTGATATAACTTGTCATCTATTTGAATAAAAGGATTGTCCGCAGTCAGCTTTATTGAGTGTGCCCCGGTATACAATACAAGTTTCTGATTCGACTCATTAAAATAAGTACGGAGCTTTAATAGATCAGCCAAACCGCTGGCTGAAGCATATAAGACACCGGCCTGCACAAATCCGTCAAGCTGCTCTATACGGTGTTCATCAGCCAGCATGACACGTATCTGTGCTGAGACATCAACCGATGCGACAAACAGTGGCAAGAAGATCATCCAAATAGTGATTATTAATCTTGTCAAAATAATATTCACCTGTTTAAGAAAGAAGTTAATCGATTTATATCACCATTCAAATTTCAATTGATTCACAAATATCCGGAAGATTCCAGTATATTTAATGGTGTTTCTTTTTTAATATTTTACTGGCTTTTTTCAATAGTGTCTGTTCATCACGTGTAAGAGAATCCATGCCTGTTTCATTGGCTTTATCCAGAACCTGGTCTACCATACGGCGCAGATGTTCCAGATCTTCTTCATCCCGGTCTGCTACATGCATTTGCCTCTTTCTCTGCCAGTCACGATAGATCTTCATTAATTTCCCGGGATCCCATCCGCGCTTCATATAGAGCCAGCCAACCAGCATTCCTCCAAGATGAGCAAAATGTGCCACACCATCAGAGCTGCCGCCAACTCCTGAGAACAGGCTAATGGCAGCAAAAACCGCAACCATCATTCGGGCCTGTAGGGTTACAGGTAAGATAAAAAAGAGTAAAAATGTAATTTCTCTTTTTGGAAAAAGTGTGGCAAATGCAATTAATACACCATAGATCGCACCGGAGGCGCCCACTACAGTAGCATAGGGTGCAAAAACAGCTTGAATAAGCCCGGCTCCGATGCCTGTGATAAAGTAGTACTTATAAAATGCCTTTGTGCCCCACATTCGCTCTACTTCACTGCCAAACATCCACAGTGCATACATATTAAAAAGTAGGTGGAAGAAACCACCATGTAAAAACATATAGCTGACAAATTGCCAAAGATACAAGTGCGAGAATGCATTGGCAGGATTCAGGGCAAATCCGCGTATAATTGCACCGCCGACATTTGGACCCATAAAATTTGACAGAACATAAGCTACACCATTGGCAATCAGTAAATTTTTAACACCGTCACCCATACCGCGGCCGCCAAAACCATATTTAACTCGTTGATACATATTCATCTATCCTAAAAAAATTCCAGCCGGACACCGGCACGAAAACCCAGACCAGAGACATTAACCTCATCCCAAACAGGCAGGCCCTCCACAGTGTCATGATTTCCTTTAACCTTGGCAGAGTTGTAGAAAGCTTCGATAATAATAGCTGAACGGCTGCCTAATATTAATTCAATACCGCTGCGAAAGATCCATCCGAAACCTCTATAATTACGTTTCTCTTTTACACCACGTTCAAAATTTTCTTCTTCATTAAAGAGGAACTGATAAGACAGCCCCACACCACTATAAAAATTCATGCCTTTGTCAAAAGGAAAACGTATGTCCAGATTTGCCGTGAATGGCAGTAAAAAAGTATGATATTTCATTACCTCGGAGACCTGTACAGGTTGAACACCAGCGATCTCTTTTCCATCGGCTACTTTATCTGTCTGGGAATAAGACTTATTAAAAAAATCAGCTCCCAAAGAGAGGCTCACTCTCTCATCAAATGAATAACCATAGGATCCGCCTAAAATAAAACTGCCCTCTGTTCCTTTGGGGTTCAAATAACCACCCCTGATCTCAAGCTGCCGGAAACCCTGAGCAGAGGCAGAACCTGCCAATACGACTGTGAATAGAATAATCAATATTTTTTTCATTACCATACCTCAAAATGTCATATTTATTATTTGTGAATGTAAGTTATTATACGCCGTTAACGTCAATGGGTTCGATAAATAAATAAGCAAAATATTTTAACGACTAACAACAATACTAACCAGCTTGTTCTTAACCACAACAACTTTATGAATAGTCTTGCCTTCAGTGTAGACCTTAATTTTATCATCATTCAAAGCCGCTGTCCTCAGAGCATCTTCATCAGCAGAGGCAGGCATCTCAACCTTGGCCCTTAACTTACCATTGACCTGGATCACCAGCGTAAAAGTATCGGCTACAAGCTTGCTTTCATCATATTCAGGCCAATTTGAATTAAAAATACTCTCAGTATGACCTAGCTTCTCCCATAATTCCTCTGCCATATGCGGTGTGAAGGGTGCCATTAGCTGGACAAGTACACGTACTACATCATCCACAACAACCTTGCCTTGTTCAGCCGGAGATAAATTCTGTCTGTAGAGATAAAGAACATTGACAAGCTCCATGATCCGGCTGATAGATGTATTAAACTGAAAACGCTCAAGATCTGCCGTAGTGTTCTTGACTGCATAATGACGTTGACGAATCAGATCATTACATTTATCTGTTGGAGCACCTGTTGCCGGTTCCTCTACAATCATCTCTACCAAACGCCATACACGGTTCACAAAGCGGTTCATGGCGTGAATACCTTCATCAGACCAATCTCCGCCTTCTGTGTATGAACCCATAAACATCACGTACATACGGAAAGTATCAGATCCGTAGTTATCAATGTAGCCATCGGGATTGACTACATTCCCTTTGGATTTTGACATCTTTGCGCCATTATTAGTAATAATACCCTGATGAACAAGACGTTTAAACGGCTCATCAAAATTAATGAATCCCATATCATACAGAGCCTTAGTAACAAAGCGCGCATACATAAGATGCATAACGGCGTGTTCCGCGCCACCAACATATTGATCAACCGGCAGCCATTTATCGGCAAGGGCCTTATCAAAAGGTGCATTATCCATATCAGGATTTGGGAAGCGCAGGAAATACCAGGACGAACAGACAAATGTGTCCATGGTATCGACTTCTCTTTTTCCCGGACCACCGCATTTGGGGCAATCTGCATTCATCCATTCGGCATTTGTACTCAGTGGAGACTTACCAGCACCTGAGAATTCCACATCACGGGGTAGTTTAACCGGCAGTTCTTCTTCCGCTACTGCCACATCACCACATACAGGACATGTAATTATGGGGATAGGCGCACCCCAGTAACGCTGACGGCTGATAAGCCAGTCTCGCAATTTATAGTTTACTCTGGAACCGCCCCAATTTTTTTCATCAAGATAGCTGATAACTTTGGCTATGCCAGGGCCGGAAGCCTGGCCTTCAAAGGGGCCTGAATTAATCATAATACCGGCCTTGGTGTAGGCACATTCCATATTATCAGAAGCATTGCCATCATGGGAAATAACCTCTGTAACTGGCAAATTAAATTTTGTGGCAAACTCAAAATCACGTTCATCATGTGCAGGCACAGCCATAACAGCACCGCTTCCATATGTCACCAGAACATAATCTGCTATCCAGATTGGTATTTTCTCACCATTTACAGGATTAATACAATAAGCTCCGGTAAATACGCCTGTCTTTTCTTTTTCCGATGAAGTACGATCTATCTCTGTCTCTTTACGTGACTCAATAACATAGGCCTCAACTTCGGTCTTCTGTGCATCAGCAACGATTTCAGAGACAAGTGCATGTTCTGGTGCCAGCACCATGTAGCTTACACCCCAAAGCGTATCAGGACGAGTAGTAAATACCTCTATATTTATATCACTTTCAGACAGTTTAAAATTGACATATGCACCTTCGGAACGGCCTATCCAGTTGCGCTGCATTGTCACTGTCTTATCCGGCCAATCCACGCGTTCCAGGCCTTCAAGAAGACGATCTGCATAATCTGTAGTCTTAAAGAACCATTGCTCCAGATCCTTATGTGTGACCTCAGAATCACAACGCTCACATTGACCATCAATGACCTGCTCATTTGCCAGTACTGTAGCGCAAGAAGGACACCAGTTTACAGCCGCTTTCTTTCGATAAGCCAGGCCTTTTTTATAAAGCTGCAAAAAGAGCCACTGTGTCCACCTGTAATACTCCGGTGAGCTGGTATTGATCTCCCTGGTCCAATCGTACATAGCACCTATGGCCTTCAGCTGCTTACGAATTGCATTGATATTATCTGCTGTTGAATCTGCGGGATGCACACCTTTTTTAATAGCATAGTTCTCTGCAGGCAGGCCAAAAGCATCATAACCCATAGGTTCCATTACATTATAACCCTGCATACGTTTGAAGCGTGCCCATGTATCTGTGGGAGCATAATTATACCAATGGCCAATGTGCAGGCGGTCACCGGAAGGATATATAAACATGACAAGGCAATATAACTTGCGCTCATCATCACTTAAATCAGTTTCATATAACTTAGCCTCATCCCAGGCCTTTTTCCATTTTGATTCAATATCTTTAAAGGGGTAACCGCTCATCTTTTCCTTACCAATTCTAATAAAGGTGAATTTTATTTTTTTATCTGTCACGGTATTTTTGGTGGTGCAACAAATAGATTAATATGCAATATAATAATGAAAGCTTCGGAAACAAAATTCTATTTGAAAATATCTATCTAAGAATTCTCCTGTATTAGAAACCATCCGGCAATACTGCCCATTAACAAAATAATACATGTATATCCTGCTAAAATAATATCAAATGATTGCCCTAATACGGTCATTGCATAGAGTTCTACCAGTATTGGCGGCACGACTGCAATGATAAATCCTGTCCGTTTAAACAGCACAACACCTGCCAACACCAATGGAAAAAACAACATCCATGTTACAGCAAATTGAGAAAATTTACTCCTGCCAAAATTGAGAATACGGGAGGAAAAATAATCTCTGAACATAAAAATCTCACCTCCGGCAGACTTTCCGTCTACATACACTCGTTGTGTGCCGGAAGAGAAAACGGCTATAACATGCTGCCAATTACCTGTATCAAGCAGAGGTGCAGTTTTTAGATGAATAATAGATCCGTTAGGTCCATTCAAAGGCGTTCTCACCCTGAATATCAACTCCCTTCCCGACTGACCCAAAGTGAAATTCCGTTCATCGGGATTAATTGAAGTAGAAATAATGCGCGCCGGGCCATCTTGATCAATATCATCTGTGCGTATCCATGTTTCAACACTGAAAGCACGCTGCCTGCGGGCTGCAGAATAAAAACTTACAGGAGGATTAAAACGCTGCACTTTACCCGTTTTAAAATGCCAGCTATACTCTTCCATTGCAGTATTATTTTTTTCGGAATCAGGCAATGAGTCAATGACATTGGGATAGTGTATTAATACTGCCCCGATTTTTTCACGTATACCACTATTCCCAACATTTGTTGAATAAAGCTTAGAAACTTCATCTGCTGACAATGCCTTGCCGTAAAGTGTCAATAGGCCCATGTTGCCGCACCAGGGCCTGTCATTTGTATTCTCATCACCGATTAAAAGCGGAAAACTGTCATTCCAGCTATTTAAATGATTCATCTGCATGGGAGCCAGGCCTAGCAGAACCACACAAAATGCCCACAGTATGGCAGCCTTCTTATACATTGCCGGCAAGCCTTTATGGCGCACTTCAGTGCGAATGGCCCACAATGCCCCGACTCCAGCCCCTAAAGAATTAGTCATAATATCTATAATTGATGTAGAACGCGGCATAATTAACTGAAGCGATTCAATCAGAAAACTCAATATCCCGGCATAAGCCATTCCACGCAACAGAGCCTTGCGCCCATGCCATCTATTAATCCGAACAAGTAGGTATCCAACAGGAATAAACAACAGAACATTTGCAATGATATCAAAAACTTTATATTGATAAGTACGCCAAAATGCATCAGCTGCGCCCCAGTGAGTAAATTTTTGGAACCAGCCAATTGAAAATTCAAAAGGATTTAATGTTAGAATTAACAGATAGGTAAGATAGATACCCAGGCCAATGGCATATTTATTTCTTTCATAGATCCGCAAACTACATCCCTCCATTTATTACTTTTACTGGAAACTGGGTGTGATTTTACAACACTATTTCAAAGATGAAACTTAAGGTAACAATTTACTGTCACACTTTCAAGGAGAAGACGCAGCTCAATCCTTGTTTTAATCAAAGGTGCATCGTATATTGAATGCTGATACTTATTTTTTAGAGCAGACAGGAATAAAAAGTAATGGATACATCACACAAAAAACTCATTGTCATGGGAGACCGAGTCCTCATAGAACCCATTGAAGGCGAGGACAGAACCAAGGTTGGTCTCTACCTTCCTCAGACAGTAACTGAAAAAGACGATGTACAGTCAGGTCGTATTGTGGCCACTGGACCGGGAACCCCAATGCCAGGTCCCCGTGAAATCGATAATGAACCCTGGAAAACGTCATCTTCAACTTCAAATCAGCACGTTCCTATGCAGGCTGTGACAGGCGACTTGGCCATCTTTCTTAGAAAAGCTTCAGTAGAAATAAAATATGAAGGGCATACATATCTGGTAGTGCCACAGGGTGCCATATTAGTAATGCTTCGTGAGCAGGACTTGCCACGTACATAGATAGCTCAGTATTTAAGACCCATCACATATTTTATATTTTTTGTTAATTTTATATTTTTCACAGACTGGTGATAAGCTCTGAGGCTAAACCATCAGACAGCTACAGCTTCACACACATAATAATTTGAAAATAAAACATAGCCGGAGTACACAATGACAGATAAGTTGGACGCAAAAGAACTTAAAGCATTGATAGAATCAGTATTCTCTTTGAAAGATACGGATAAACATCTACTATTTTTAGTTGATATCCCTGATGCTCAACTGCCTGATACAGAACTTTGGAAGATCCGGCGTCAACTGGCCGAATCATGGTGCAATGAATTGGACAGAATCAAATCCGAACTGAACCTCGCCAGTGTCCGCCTTCTGGCATATCCTAACGTACATTCCAATAATGCAGACCTTCCCCAATGGGGCGTATTTGTGGAATCCGGCCTGGCTGATCTTGATTCTGACAAACTTGGACAGATGAAAGATAGAATCAATATAGAATCAGCTCTGGAAGATGTTCAGATCGTCATGGCACCAACACAACTCTCTACAACAGCACCGCTTAAACTTCTTTCAAAGAAACATTATATCCGTGCAGCCACAATGCCGGGTTTCGATCCATCCATGATACCCGCTTTGCGCATTAATTATGAAGAAGTCAACCGCCGCGTTAATTTGATTAAAGATGAGGTATCCCTGGCCCTGTCTATGGATATTGAATTTACAGTTGACGGGCAGGATTCCTATGATATTCACTTTGATCTGCGTCACCGCCCCGGACACGCATCCGGCGGTCGTTTCCCGGATATGGGCGTGGCCGGTAACCTGCCTTCGGGCGAATGCTATATTGTACCCTATGAAGGTGAATTGGAAGATATATCAGAATCAAATGGTGTCATGCCAGTAGAACTTGATGGTGAAGTAGTGCTCTACCGTATTGAAAAAAACAAGGCTGTAGAAATCCTCAGTGAAGGCCCGCAGTCTGAAATAGAAGCACAGTCCATCGTAAAAGAACCTGCATACGCAAATATCTCCGAACTGGGCTTTGGCGTACTGAAAGACTTTGGCTTAAGCCCCACCGGCGTAATTCTTCTGGATGAAAAACTGGGCCTGCACATCGCCTTTGGACGTAGCGACCACTTTGGCGGCGCAGTTGGTGTGAAAGATTTTTCCAGCCCCGAAGCCGTGGTCCATATCGACAGAATCTATATTCCCGAAACCGCTCCCCGCATTCATGTTGATTCAGTCATACTCAACTATGAAGACAGCAGTACACTTGAACTTATGACTGACGGCGTTTACAATATTTTCTAGTATATTACGATCCCGGGCATTGCACTCTCTTCCCGGAGAGTGTATCAATTTACGAAGCGACCGGGCATTGTCTTGTGGCTGAAAACAACGGGGCAACGCCAGGAATATTAGTGCCATCCAGCTATCACTTAAATACCACTACAAGTATTGTGTTTAGCTCTCCAATTTGGCGGTATAAACGTAATAGAGTTTATACAATCGTTATGTGCAAAATAAATCAACGTTAGTGAGTTTGTAATTAATATTAAATAAATTAGGAAGATAAATAATGAGAGAAAAATCTTTAGTTTATAGTGAAAAGGAATTTGGAAAGTTAGATGGTAAAGTGGCCAATGGTTTAGCTAGATATTCTGAACGATATGAAATTGTTGGTATTATAGATAGTACAAAAGCAGGGCTGGATGCAGGCGAATATCTTGATGGAATTAAGAATAATATTCCAATATTTAAAAGTATTGATGATGCTTTAAATAATTTGAACTATACCCCTGAAAATTTTATTTATGGTATTGCGCCATTAGCATCATTTCTTAATGAAGAACAAAGACAGATAATAGTAAGTGCAATTAAAAATAAGATGAATATTATAAATGGTCT
>JAGLOF010000046.1 GCA_023139105.1 bacterium | reverse complement strand
GTAGCGGTGCTCTTCCGCTATTCCCCGGGGGTGATGCCAGTGCCCCCCATGGGTAAATGTTAACAGGTTTTCATTGCACGAGCATTTCGAATTGATAAATTACTATATGTTATAAATGTCATTGTGAAATTACTCATGTCACCTTGTTACGAAGAGCTATTTAATTGAAAGGGGATGTATGCCTGTTAGAGCCAGACAAATTTTACCAAATCAATACTATCATGTTTACAATCGGGTTTCTGGAAATAATATACTTTTTCCAGTGAAAAAAAATTACCTGAACTGCTGCCAACTTTTAACTAAATATGCAGCTCAGGGAAAAATAGGAATTGTGGCCTTTTGTTTAATGCCCACCCATTATCATTTACTTCTTATTCAAAGAGGAAATGCATCTATCTCAAAATACATCAGTAATGTCTTTAATTGTTATGTGCAGGCTTTTAATAAGCAAACAGGCAGAAAAGGGCCTTTGTTTTTGAGTCGTTTTAAGAATAAATCAATTGATAAACAGGAATATCTCTTGTATTTATGTCGTTATATACATTTGAATCCTGTAAAGGCTGGATTAGTTCATCATCCCGCTGAATGGCCATATTCTGATTATAAAGAATGGGTGGGTCAGAATAAACCAAATTCAGAACAGGCAATTCTTATTTGCGATTATTTTCAAGGTGTAGAAAATTATGAACAATTTGTTATGGAATATAAGATTGATAAAGATATAGAAGGGAAACTGGAAAAATATTATCTTGATTGTAAGTAAATGGCTAATTTGTAGTCCCCAGTTTCACAAACCCCCGGGGCTGTAGAGATACCCCGGGGATTAGTTGTAGCCCCCGGGGTGTAGCGGTGCTCTTCCGCTATTCCCCGGGGGTGACAGAACGTCCCCCAATTTACCTGTACTCCTCGGATCAATGGTGTTGATGCTTGGATATAGCATGTTTTTTTCATTAACCCCCGGGGCGGTAAAGATACCCCGGGGATTAGCTAATAGCCCCCGGGGTGTGGCGATGCTCTTCCGCTATTCCCCGGGGGTGATGGAAGTTTGTTGACAACTTAAAAAACATTTGCATCTCAGCCTCAATTTTGTACATTAAGAGTTAATTTAACTTTGGAGGTTACATGCCATTCTGTCCCGCATGTAGATTTGAATATGAGAAGCAGTTTGTAAAGTGTCCTGATTGCCAGACAGATCTGGTTGATACACTCTGTACAGGTAAGGAAGACCATGGGCCTGAGGGTGAAGATTTTATAGCTCTGCCTGCAGTAAATAGCCCTATTGAAGCAGAGATGGTTATAGGGGCTCTCGAAGCCGATGGTATACTGGCCTTTGCCAAGACATCTTCTGTAGTCAGTGGAGCATTTGGTGTATGCGGGACCGGCCCTGTACCGCAGACCGTGAAGGTTTATGTGCCTTCTTCAAAAGAGAGACATTGCCTCGAGGCACAAAATTGTATCTTGAATGCTTGTCGCCCGGAAGATGGGGCTCAATCAATGAAAACGGAGTAATTACCGATAATGGCAAAAGGATTGTTTCAATCGCCCAAGGGCGTACGTGATATACTGCCGGAAGATCAAGTCTATTGGAGGCGTGTAGAAGATGCCATACGAAAGATTGTTGACCTGTACGGATATGAGAGACTCGATCTGCCGGTTTTTGAAGACACGGGCCTTTTCAGGCGCGGTGTAGGTGAGGCCACTGATATTGTAGAGAAAGAGATGTATACATTTAAGGACAAGGGTGATAAATCTATTACCTTGCGCCCTGAATTTACAGCCGGAGTGATGCGCTCATTTATCCAGAATAGCATGGATCAGCTTCCCAAACCGACCAAATTGTATAATATTGGCCAGGTATTCAGATATGAACGTCCTCAAGCCGGCCGTTTTCGTCAATTCTATCAGTTCAATGTAGAGGCCTTGGGTGAGGTTGATCCTGCACTGGACTTTGAAATCATGTCCATGGCCTATCATCTCTATGATGAACTTGGTTTTGAGAACCTGTCATTTCAGATCAACTCTATTGGCTGTCCTCACTGCCGTCCCGGATTTCATGAGCAGTTAACGTCTTATTATAAACAGCGTTTTAATGATATCTGTACTGATTGCCAGACCCGTCTGGATAAAAATCCTCTGCGCTTACTTGATTGCAAGAGAGAACAGTGCCAGCCCATTATTGAAGTTGCACCGTCTATGGCAGATTGCCTTTGTGATGAATGCCGTGATCATTTTAAAACTCTGCGTCGTTATCTTGATGATGCAGGTCGCTTATATACGGTGAATCACCGAATGGTACGCGGCCTGGACTATTATACCAAGACAGTCTTTGAAGTCTGGGCTCAAGGCATTGGTGCACAGAATGCAGTATGCGGTGGAGGCCGCTACGATGGTCTATCTGAAATTTTGGGCGGTAAGCCTATGCCAGGTATCGGTTTTGCCGCCGGTATTGACCGAATTGTCATGAGTCTTCAGGCCCAGGATCATCTTAAACTTTCCCGCCCGGCTCCTCAGGCCTTCTTTGTAACGCAGGGTGCTGGTGCTAAAGAGCAGGCTGTACGTTTGATTATCGAATTACGCAATGCCGGAATTTCTGCAATGCTGGCATTCGGAGACCGCAGTTTCAAGGCGCAGTTTAAAGAAGCTGACAAAAGGCGCACTCGCTTCACCATTGTAATCGGTGAAGGTGAGCTGGAAGGCCAATATGTAACAGTCAAGAATATGTCAGAATCCAGCCAGGAAAATGTACCCTGGTCAGAATTGGTGGAATATATTGGAAAATAAAAAAACAGAGATCCGTTCCTATACGCTGCGTGAAGTCTTTACTTTACTGGCCGGTACACTATTTCTGTTTATGGCATTAGAGACCATATTGCCTGCCGGCATAGGAAAGTGGAGACTGCTGATTCTGGAAGCCAGCCTCATGGTTCCGCTTGCAGCTTTGATGATTGTTGAAAGAGGCACCGGACTTCGTTATCTCCGTTGGCATCGTGTGTCACCTGTAATTTTGCTGGGAGCAGTTTTAACCGGTCTTGGCATGACGCCGATTTTTGATGAAATAAACCGGCTCTTTCAGATGATGGTGCCCATGAATCCTGCTATTCATTCTGCTTTGATGGATGTTTTTAAGGCCAATGATCCCATGGATTGGATTCTCATTATCGGGGCCGCTGTAGTAGTTGCAGGCCTGGTAGAGGAGACCTTGTTTCGGGGATTTGTACAGTCTGTCTTTGAATCAAAGGGAGATATTGCCAAGGCGGTCTTGTTGACATCATTCTTGTTTGCAGTACTTCATTTCAATCCCTGGTGGTTTATTGAGATATTGATCCTGGGTGTATTGCTGGGAGCCATGGCCCGGATAACAGACTCAATTTTTCCGGGAGCCCTTGCCCACGGACTCTATAATGGACTGGGCATAACGCTGCTGAACTTGCAGCCGCAAAAAGGATATGAAATGGGCGTGCATGTGGCACCTCAATGGATTATTTCGGGTGCTGTCTCGGTAGTAGCCGGGTTATGGCTGATTCATCGATTTTCTGTAAAAAAAATTGAAGATACGTTTATTTAATAAAGAGGGACGAACATGAACATTGTTGTCTGTATTAAACAGGTGCCTGACACCACCGATGTAAAAATTGATCCCAGAACCAACACATTGATTCGTCAAGGTGTTGATTCTATTTTGAATCCTTTTGATTCTTATGCCCTTGAAGAGGGTGTGGCCATAAAGGAAAAATTGGGTGGTACAGTCACGGCTATCACCATGGGGCCGCCCCAGGCAGAAGCAATTCTACGTGAAGCCATCTCCATGGGATGTGATGAAGGCATTCTGGTCTCTGATCGTGCCTTTGCAGGCGCAGATACACTGGCTACCAGCTACACCCTGGCCAAAGCCATTGAGAAGATTGGCAATGTTGATCTGATAATATGCGGCAAACAGGCTATTGATGGTGATACCGCCCAAGTTGGTCCGGGAATAGCCGTGCATATGGATCTGCCTCAGATAATCTTTATTCAGAAAGTACGTGAAGTTACAGAAGAGAAAATTGTATGTGAGCGTATGACCGAATATGGTTATGATGTGGTTGAAGGCCAACTGCCAATTATGTTGACAGTGGTTAAAGATATTAATCAGCCGCGCCTGCCATCTCTGCGTGGTAAGATGGCTGCAAAGAAAGCAGAAATTCCCACATGGACTGTTGATGATCTGGATGTTGAAGTTCCGCGTCTGGGTCTTGAAGGCTCACCTACATGGGTGGACAAAGTGTTCTCCCCGCCTGCAAGAAGCGGTGGTGCCAAGTTTGAAGGAGAGCCGGAAGAAGTTGTAGAGGCTTTCATGAAAGCTGCTCAGGAAAATCAATTGATTCAGTAGCATGTCAGGGGAATTTTAAAAGGAGTTAGAATAGTGTCAGTAATTAAAGTAGTAAAAGATAAATGTATAGGGTGCACGGTCTGTGTTAAATCCTGTCCATACGGTGCCATCACCATGGATGATAAACTCGCTGTCATAGAACTTTCACAGTGTACGTTATGTGGTGCTTGTGTAAAAGTCTGTCCTGTGGAGGCAATTGAACTAAAAGTTGAGCGTAAAGCCATTCCGGGTATGGAAGATTACCAGGGTGTCTGGGTCTATGCCGAACAGAAAGACGGCAAGATTCAGAGTGTAGTCTATGAACTGCTTGGTGCAGGTCAACGTCTGGCCAAGGCCAGAGAGGCTGAACTCTCGGCAGTTCTCATGGGTAAAGATGTTGAGAAACTTGCTTCTGAGCTGTTCATGCGAGGTGCAGATAAGGTTTATATTGTAGAAGACGATACTCTGGAACATTATGTGGATGAACCATATGCCCGTATCCTTACCAGGATGGTTCTGGAATATAAACCTGAAATTGTGCTGACTGGGGCTACCTCTTTGGGTCGGGCTCTTATTCCACGTACGGCTACCGAACTTGGAACAGGCCTTACAGCAGATTGTACCGGTTTGGAGATAGACAGTGAATCCGGTCATCTCTTGCAGACTCGTCCGGCATTTGGTGGTAATATTATGGCCACTATCCGTTGTGAGAATTATCGTCCCCAGATGGCCACTGTACGCCACAAGGTAATGACTGAGGCAGAAGTAGACGAGTCATGCACTACAGGTGAAATTGTCAAGGTTGCAATCACTGCCGATGATCTTGCCAGCCGGACCAAGGTTCTGGAAGTCATTCAGGAAGCCACGCAGGCTGTAAATATTGTAGAGGCTGATATCATTGTAGCTGGCGGACGCGGTCTGAAGACACCTGAAAATTTCAATATGCTGCATGAATTGGCAGATGTGCTGGGTGCGGCAATTGGTGCTTCCAGAGCGGCTGTAGATGCAGGCTGGGTTGATTATGCTCATCAGGTTGGGCAGACAGGCAAGACTATTAAACCCAAGGTCTACTTTGCAGTTGGTATTTCCGGTGCTATTCAGCATCTCGTGGGTATGTCATCGGCAGATGTGATTATTGCCATCAACAAAGACGCTTCTGCCCCCATTTTTAATGTAGCCAACTATGGTTTGGTAGGCGATCTTTTCGAAATTTTACCACTCTTGACAAAGCAATTCAGGAAAATGCTCAATAAGTAGTAATGTGAATATTGTAATATGAAAAAGCCCCGCTGTATTGTGCCGGGGTTTTTTTTATGTAAATTTATTAATACTTAAATTTATTGTAAGTCTTCAATGATTTTAGTGATTATTTCAGAGAGTGGGAGTAATCGATGTTCGCATACCCAATATATCTCTTCAGCATCGATATCAAAATAATGATGTGAGATAATATCTCGCATCCCTTTTGCACCTTTCCAGTCAATTTGGTCATATTTAGTTAATAGCTCGTCATTCGTTAATTTATCAATTTTTTTTAATGATTCTCCAATAGCAATTAATAACATACATATAGCATCAAGCTTTTCCATACCTCGGGGAGAATCTGTAAAGTCAGAGACTTTAGTTATCGGTTTGAACCTTTCCAGAATTGTCTCTGTTGCCATTTTTATCTGAGTTAAAACATCCAATACTAATTCTTTGTCAAACATAAACCACTTCCTTGTCAATTCTTTTTTTTAAAAAAGGGTTCATTTTATTTCGATGCCTTATTATGTCAACTGGAAGTTGTAGTTTTTTTTCAATGCTTTCTTTGATATGTACAATAATATATGGGTCAGGAGTTTTTGTGGTTACAACTATATCAACATCACTCGTGCATTCTGCTTCATCTCTTGCGACAGAACCAAAAATTCCAAGTGTCAGAATTCCATATTCCTCAGCAGATTCTTTTTTAAATGTCTTTAAAATTCGAATAATTTCTGATCGGGACATATAATTCTTCTCCTTTCACATACCGTCACAAATCTTATGTTCATTTAAATATATTCAATATACAAATTTATTGCAAACTTTTTTACCACTAATTTACCTTTAAAGGTTGATATAAGTCCGACAAGTTGCTAGTTTTGAAAATCTAAAATTCAAAAAATAATAGTTATTTATATATATGATTTTAGCATGTAAGTATAATAGAAACAAGTATGATTTTTTTGTGTTGTGCTAAAGTCGGAGGTACACTCTGCTACCTGTAATATGGAAATAGTTGTGGTATAATACTTTTTTTTTGCTTACCTTGTTTTATCCAATTATTTCAAGAATTATTATATTATGCCCAAACAGATCAAAAGCTTTCTTTTTTCAGGTCTGATTCTTTTTTTCAGCCTTGATGTCCACGCACAGCTACAGTGCTACCGTTCGTTAACGTCTGATGATGGATTGATTCAGTCCGACATTAATTGCATGATGCAGGATAACGCCGGTTATCTTTGGATTGGAACCAACAATGGTATCAGTCGGTGGGACGGCCACTCTTTTGAGAATTTTAATAAAAATCAGGGATTGATTAATGATTATGTGCAGACCATTTTTCAGGTCTCAAATGGAGATATACTTATCGGCACCAACAGTGGTGTATCAATTTTTCAGGATAGTTGCTTTGTCGATTTTATTGATGAGAAGCAACTCCTTTCCGGCCGTGTGAATTGCATTTATCAGAGTGAAAACGGCAAGATCTATTTTGGGACCAATTATAAAGGAGTGGTTGCAGCGGTTCAAGACCGGTTTGAGTATCTGAGTAAGGAGACAGGTTTGGCATCAGGTCAAATCTCTACAATCACTGAGGATCATTCTGGCAATCTGCTAATAGGATACAAATACAGTGGCATGGGGCGAGTCAAAAACGGTGAAGTCGTCAATTTTACAGATCAGAATGGATTACCCAGTAACAGAGTCCGGTCTATTTCCCGCAATATACAGGATGAGATTATAATCACCACGGCCAGGGGTGTATGCAAATATTATGATGGTGTGTTTGAGCTCCTGATAAAGGATGATGCCCTGGATTTTGTGAAGGGTGCCGAATGTGAGCTTTGGATCGATAAGGCCTGTTTGTTGGTAACATCAAGGAATATATTCCAGCTAAAAAATAATGAGATCACGGTCCTGGATGTCTGTGACGAAGGCCTCTCAGATTATAATTGTCTTTTTGTGACCCGAAATGGAACTCTTTATCTGGGAACATCAGGCAATGGGATCAGGATTTACAAGGAACATTCGCTTTTTACTGTCGATAATCCGGATGTCGGTTTTAACCGTCTGATTTTTGGTATTACAAATGATGCCGAGGGCAATATTTGCTTTTCCAACAGAGGCGGCGAAGTGGGGATTTATAAGGATGGGACGGTTGTAATTGCCAGAGCCCCTGAGAATATGACTCTTGGTTCCATTTACAGCCTGCTGAAGGACGTGCATGGGCGGGTCTTATGCGGATCCTCCAGGATGGGTGTGTTTCTGCTTGAGTCTGGTCAACTGATAACAACTCCGGAATTTGCTCCCATGGCTGGTGAGCGTATTATTGAAATTTTTCAAGCCCGGGATGAAACAATTTATCTGGGTACTTACAAAAACCTCTGGGCATATAAAGATGGCTCCTTCCGTGATGTCGCAAATGACATGGAATTAGGTGAAAATAAATTTGGTACAATCTATGAAACAAGGGATAGTACTTTATTTTTAGGGTTAGATGACTGCGGCATTATCACCATAAAGAATGGTAAAAAGTCTCTTTACACTAAAAAAGACGGCCTGACAGACGATGAGATCCATGCCATTTTTCAATCTTCTGATGGGACAATTTTAATTTCCACAGATTACGGCGTTAATGTTTTTGAGAATAATCGCTTCAGACCATTTGAATATAATGATGAATTAGTGGACAACATCATTTACGGGATTGAGGAAGACAATAAAGGGAATTTGTATTTTACTTCCACCCGTGGAGTGAACATTGTAGATAAATCATTTGATCCTCCCCGGATCAGACGTTTATTGAAGTCAGATGGACTGGCCAGCAATGAGATGAACTCTGAGGCTATTTATAAGGATGATAGGGGCAGGATATGGTTCGGTACAATTGCAGGCATTTCCTGTTACGATCCTTCCTTGGATTTTCCCAATAAGCATGCTCCTGTTTTTGGAATTACCAGCGTGGAAGTGATGGGTGAACAGCTGCCGGATAACGGTTTCTTTACAATTCAGGGCAATGAAAATATTATTCGGTTTAATTATAGAGCAATCGATCTTGATTCACCGGAAAAGGTCATGTACTTTTATCGGCTCGTTGGTCATTCCACTAAATGGCGGCGTACTACCGACCGGACGATGACATACAGCAATATTGGCTCGGGGAAATACACGTTTGAAATTCACGCACAAAATGACTGGGGATACTCCAGTCCCTTATCCGCAGTCAGTTTTTCAGTTAGTACTCCATTGTGGAAAAATTGGTATCTGCCCGGATCACTCCTGCTTCTGACATTTCTTGCAGGATTATTTTATTTTCTCACAAGAAAAAAGGATGCGCAGCTAGCCCGGGATTCCAAAGCACTTATACCCATGGTAGAGTTACAGAATCTGCTCTCCAAGCGTGAGCTGGAGGTTACCCGACTTTTGATTGAAGGATATAGCTATCAGGAAATTGCTGACCGTTTATTCCTAGCATTAACCACAGTTCAATCCCACGTAAAAAATATTTATAAGAAATTGAATGTTCACTCCAAACTGGATCTGCTGAAGAAAATTAAAGTTAATTCATAAGAATAATAGATCTTATCCCTTAATTTCCCACCTCACATATTCATGTTAATTTCAACAATATCCCATATCCATGGGATTGCTCTTTCTTTGCCTATTGGTTTAATTCCTACATCATTTTTTAAAAAATCATTTAGATGAATTGTTTCTGACTGATTATATCCGTTCATAAACATGGGAGGACACTATGCGAAAGTTCAGATACTTTGCAGTTATCTGTTTATCAGGAATGTTAATTTCCAGTGCATTTGGGCAGATAGATAAAAAAGCCACAGTTAAGGGGAGCGTATTTGCAAAGGATACAGGCACTTTTCTTACTGGTGCCAATGTGAGCATTAAAGGCAGCAGTATTGGAGCTGCCACGGGAATGGATGGAAAATTTTCTTTTCGATTCAATACCAATAAGATGTTTACTGTTGTTGTTCAATTTATGGGATATAAAAAGCTGGAAAAGATAATCTACCCTGGAGACGATGTTTCAAAACTCAGGTTTGACATGGATGTCGATGTGTTCAGGACACAGGCCGTTGTTATAACAGGTATAGCATCTAAACGATCAAAGGACATTGCCGAGGTGGCAGTTGCTCGCGTAAGTGCATCGGATCTGACTGAGGTGCAGGCCTATCAGGATCTCTCTCAATTGGTTGCGGCAAAGATTCCCGGTGTCAGAATTGAGACATCATCAGGAAATGTTGGTGGAGGAATCAGATTCAATATGCGCTCCGGTGGTGGATTAAACGGAGATGAACAGCCCGTTATTTACGTTGATGGAGTCAGAATTAACAGTGATGAGTACGAAGGCACAGGTGTGGGCGGTCAGGGCATTAGCTTGCTTGCAGACATTAATCCTGAGGATATCGCCAATATTGAGATTCTCAAAGGGCCTGCTGCTGCTGCTTCATACGGCACTAACGGATCTAACGGTGTGGTTCTTATTACAACAAAACGGGGATCATTAGCGGCCGGCAAGGCTGACGGTGTTTCCATTAATTATAAAATGGTGACAGGTTCAAATACCCAGGCTTATGATTATTCAGCCGACGATTTTGTCAATGCTCATCGCATGAATGCTACTCATCATACCGGACAGATCTCCCAGCACACTTTAAACGCCTCTGGCGGTGCTGAGGTCTTTAAGTATTACCTTGGCCTTGACCGCCGTTATGAAGAGGGCCTTATGGTGAATAATCATTTTGACAGGCGGACATTACGCGCTAATTTTGATGTTTATCCCAACGATAAGCTGATTTTGCGGTCCAGTAGCAGCTACTCTCTCACGGAAAACCGCAGACCTGAGAATGATAACAATACCTATAGCTGGATTGGCCAGACATATAAAGATCCGGCCTTCCCCTCCATTGACAGTCTGGCTATTACTAAAATCAATAACACAATCAATATTAACCGTTTCATCAGTTCTCTGGAAGCACGTTGGACTCCCTTCCGCAGATTTGAAACCGGCATCAGGATGGGTATTGATAATTATGACCTTATCGACATAGAGCACTATCCATTTGGTGTTGATATCGGATCAACCGGTGTATTGGGCAAGAAAGATATCCGTAACCGTAAAAACACTCAATATACATTTCAGACTGATGCCCAGTACAAATATAATCCTGTTTCAGGATTGACTGTAAATTCCATGGTCGGTGCCCAGATTTTTGACAGAAGGATCAAATCCTCCGGTGTTGAAAAAAAAGGCTATCTCACAGGCTTGATTACGGATGTGGGTTCAGCTTCAGAATATACTGACGGATGGGAAGGGCTCACACACTATCGGGAAGCCGGAATTTTTACAGAACACTCTCTATCCTATCTTGATCAATACTATGCTTCATTTATGATCAGAAAAGACTATGCTTCCACCATTGGTGAAAATGCGCCCAGCATAATTTACCCCCGGGCCAGTATGGCCCTGCGTATGGATAAATATTCATTTTTTCCGTCCTTATTTAATATGATGAAGATCCGTGTTGCATATGGTGAGACGGGTGTTCTGCCTGGCCGGCGTGATGCTGTCAGGCTGCTCTGGTACGGTGATCCTTCAGCTTATGGTGTAGGTGCGCAAATATCCAGAATTGGAAATGAGAACTTGAAACCTGAAAGGGTCAAAGAGCTGGAGATAGGATTCGATACCGAACTGTTTACCAATTATGCAGTTGAATTCACCTATTACCGCCAGAACGCCGAAGAGTCCATTGTGGGTGCATGGGAGCCACCATCTACCGGCAGGAGATCCAATGCTATTCCATCCAATATTGGCAAAGTGGAAGGTTGGGGTTTTGAATCAATGGTTCAGGCACGGTTTAGCAGTGGTAAGAATTTTGAGATGGATCTCAGTCTGACAAATAACTATCAGACCAATAAAGTTATTGATATGGATGGCTCGGAAATAATTGGAAGCAGAAGCAATGTCATAATGGAAGGCATTGAAAAACATGCTTTTTATAATTACAAAATCAAGGGTGCAATATTTAAAGATGATGGCACTTATGGCGGTCCTGCTTTTGAAGATGCTAAAAGCCTGCTTGGAACGCCCATACCACCTTATACAGGTGCTTTTTCTCTGAATACCCGCATATTAAAGAATTTAAATATCAACATATTGCTGGATTGGGCGACGGGCCTTTCAATTTTTAACTATACCCTGAAAAAAGCATCCTCCTACTCTGTAATTCCAAGACAGCGGGAACTGCAATGTCTTTTGGGTATGAACAAGTACTATAAAGATGATGACTATGCCGGGCCCGTTTCTTCCGAGTATTACAACAGCATTGATCCACTGGAAGTGGGATCAACTGAATATAATGCCGCCGCTAATGAATATGCCACGTATGAATACTATGATGCAAACTTCATCGAACCTGCAGACTATATCAAACTACGTGAAGTCAGCATCAGCTATCGCTTAACAGGATTGTTGGACAGACTAACAAGAAATCATTCATTTTTTTCTGATTTTGTGCTGGGGTTATCCGCACGTAATGTCTGGCAGTCGACCAAATACAGCGGTCCGAGTGTTGAGTTGAATTCCTCCGGTTCCAGAAGTTCGTCCCGGGGTATTGATTTTTATACTCTTCAACTGCCAAGAGTGTATAATTTCTGGATTAAATTTTCGCTGTAATTGAAATGAAATTTGGAGGATAGAGTAATGATGAAGCATTTGTTAATTATAATTTTTATGTTCGCTATGTTTACCGCATGCGACAATTATGTAACGGACATTGATCCGCTTATTGATCAGGTTGAAGATGAGCAGCTGAACAAGGAATCCGAGGTGCCGTTTATTATTGTCGGTGTTCAGACTCAGTTTGCAGAGACTCATGATGAACTGATGATGATTGCTGATCTTTTGAGTGATCAATTATGGTTTTCCAGAAAAGTTAAGGGCGCAAGTTACGGCACCTATGAACAGATTGACAATGGAATTATCACCCTGGATAATAGCTCGGTTGAAGGGCCTGAAGTAGAAATTGGAAGGTTGAGATTTTATGGTGATGACCTGGTGGCGCGTGTGGCTAAAATTGCATTCACTAATGATGCCCTGAAAGAGGAAGCACTTTTTACCGGATATTTTTATGGCGGTGTGGCACGCTATTATCTTGCGGCTTATTTTGGATTAACACAAGATCAAGGTGGAGGATGCATTGACGGCGGCCCCTTTATTCCATCAACAGAGATGTATGACCTGGCAGTAGAAAAATTTCAACATGCGCTGGAGTATGCAGGCGATGGTGCAACTGTACGTGTGATCAATTCCATGATTGCCCGGGCGTATCTTTTTAAAGAAGATTTTGATAATGCCAAGACATTCGCACTCGTGGGTATGAGCGCAGGAGATAATGCCTTTCAGGCTTTGCATAATATTTCTGATGATCCCAATTACTACTGGTCTCAGGCTGGAAATGGCCGCACCCAGGCAGTGGCAGACTACCGGTTTAATGACTATATCACGGCGAATCCATTGGAGGCTTTCCGTGTCCTTATACAGGAGGTAAAAGGTCTTGACAGGAGAACGGTCTTTTATATTCAGGGCAAATATCCGGTGGAAGGCACAGGCGTAAATCTCATCAGCTGGCAGGAGAATGCTTTGATGCTTGCTGAACTGGATGTGCGTACTGGCGATACAGCTGCTGCACTGGCAAGAATTAATGAAGTACGCACTTCTCATGGATTGGATAACCTTGCTTCTGTGGATATGAACGTGCTGATTAACGAGCGGGACAAAGAACTGTTTGTAACCGGTTTGCGACTTATTGATCAGAGACGTTTTGATGCGGCCTATCAGACATGGCATCTGGATACAGATGCCTGGAAATATCTGGCCATTACAAATAATGAGAGAAATACCAACCCAAATATTAACTAAAGAAGGAGTCGGAAATGAAAGTATCGATATCGGCAATTTTGGTGATTTTTACTCTTCTGCTGCCAATTATGGCTATGGGGCAGACTGTGATTCCTGTGGCTGAGGGCACGGACCAGATCAGCGCAGCTATTGCCACAGCTCAGGCCGGAGATATTATTGAACTGAGTACTGATGGCGGTGTATATAATGAGAGTGCGGGCATTGTTGTGGATAAGGTCTTGATCATCCGGGCTGCAGCGGGATTGACCAATAAGCCTGTAATTTCAGCTGATGATACTCTGGCAGTTATTGTGGTGGGTGCTGATTTTACGCTTAACGGCATCTATCTGGACGGTGCTTTGGGTGCCAATCCCACGGCCTTCGGCATTTTGGTTGCCAACGGGACTATGGGTTACACATTGACTGTGGAAAATTGTGAGATCTGGGATTTTGGTACTCCTGATGAACAGGGCAGCGGTATCAATGGTGTTGAGAACAGCAGCTGGCCCACCCAGGCTGAATCAGTATCTGTTATCAACTGTATCTTTGGTCGTATGGAAGGTGAACATATACGCTTCACCCGGTCTCCTGACGGTGTGTCTCAGCCCGGTCCTCTGAAAGATCTTTACGTTTATGGCTCCACATTCTGGGGACAAGGTGTTGATGAAGCAATCTATGTCATCACCGATGATAGCGGTTCTTCCGGTGTTGATGATAACGATCCCCTCTTTTTTGTAGATCATTGTACGTTTGTCAATGTAGGCGGCAAAGGAATCTACCCCAAATACATCGGCGGGGCAATCATCCAGAATTCCATATGTGTTGGTAATGATGGATATGCCGCACGAATTTATGGTTTGAATTCATCAATTTTTAATATGTTATGGTTTAACTGCCCCGATGGAATCAGCTTCTATGCCGGTGCCAATGAATCAACCCAGGGAGTAAATATCCTGAACGAAGATCCGCTCTTTGTTGATGCCGATTATCTTAACAGCGGTGACTTTACATTGGCTGATAACTCTCCTGCAGTGGGACAGGCGGATGACGGCAAGACATTAGGTGATCCCCGCTGGTGGCCAGGAGCAACTGGCGTGGAATCCGGTCAGAATTCACCCTCTGATTTTAGCTTGAGTCAGAATTATCCCAATCCCTTTAATCCTGAAACCAGCATTGAATTCTCAATAAAATCAGCCAGTCGTGTGACTTTAACGATATACAATGTGTCGGGACAAAAAGTAGCTACTCTGCTGGATCAGAATAAGGCAGCCGGCACTCATAATGTCTCATGGCATGCAGGTAGCAGGGCAGCCGGAGGTATCTATTTCTATAAATTGAGTGTGAACGGACATGCCAGTATGCGTAAAATGGCATTGCTTAAATAAGTAGAGACACTATTAAGCTTTAGAGAGCACAAAAAAATCAAAATTTAATTTTTGTGCTCTTTTTAGTTTTTCAATGGAGTGAAACATGAAGAAATTTTGTAATTTGATTATTATCCTGCTTGCCGGATTCTGTTATTCGCAGGATATCATTCTCCCCCGTGGATCTGAATGGATGTACCTGGATGACGGTGCCACATGGAATGCCGGGTGGACAACATTTGGATTTAATGATTCAGGTTGGAAAACGGGGAATGCCCAACTGGGTTACGGTGACGGGGATGAAAACACAAAGGTTAGTTACGGATCGAGCTCCAGCCGAAAGTATCCTGCCACCTGTTTCAGAGCCTCTTTTAATCTTGACAGTCATGATTCTTTTAAGTATTATGTAGTTAAAGTATTAAGAGATGACGGTGCCGTTGTCCACATCAATGGAAAGGAAGTCCTCCGTTCCAACATGCCGGATGGTGATATAAATCACTTAACCTGGGCGGCCAGTACCGTATCAGGTTCGGCGGAAGATACATTTTATGACTATTTATTAACGGGTGAATTAATGATCGCAGGGAAAAACACAATTGCGGTATCCGTTCATCAGAGAAAGGGCTCCAGCTCGGATATTAGTTTTGACCTGGAACTTCTGGGTACAAACGAGATGTCCTTTGACAGCGATGGCCCCTATGTCTTCTATCGCGACAATCAGATTGTGGTCAAATCCATCAAGGAATCCGGCCCCTGTACAGAGATTTATGCCGATAAATCTTCCGCTCAACTCATGTGTCATGTAACGGCAATTCAGGATAGTTTTACCGTTATACTGAAAGAGGATTTGCCAATCCCTGAGGATCAATACCAGTTACCTGGCAAGATTCTGGCGATCTCGGATATTGAGGGAAATTTCAAGGGATTCAAGATGATTCTACAGGGTGCAGAAGTGATGGATGATCGATATAACTGGACATTTGGGACGGGTCATCTGATTCTTGTGGGTGATTTATTTGACCGGGGAGAGAGTGTCACTGAGTGCCTCTGGCTTATTTACAGGCTGGAATCCCTGGCTGAAGAGGTTGGCGGCAGTGTGCATTTTATATTAGGCAATCACGACATTATGAACATGATAGCTGATACGCGTTACGTTCATCCCAGATATTTTACTAATGCAAGTCTTCTTGGTGAAAATTATAACGATTTATATGCAGTAGATACGGAGCTGGGCCGCTGGCTGAGATCGAAGAATACAATTGAAAAAGTGGGAGATTTGATATTTGTCCATGGCGGGATCAGCCCTGAAGTTGCAAGTCTCAATCTTTCCCTTACAGAAATGAACAGCATCGTTAGAGATTGTATAGACACGCCTGCCGTAGACAGCAACAGCATTCTGCTTACCCGTAGCGATGGTCTCTATTGGTACCGCGGACTCGTGAAAAAGACAATTACCGAATCACAACTGGATGTCATACTGAACGCGTTGAATTCAAGCAGAATAATTGTCGGACATTCTGTAGTCGATGAGATATCGGGTCTGTATGATGGCCGCGTGATCGCTATTGATCTGGATCATGAAGAGAATACCCAAAATGGATGGATGCATGCTCTTTATATTGATGATGGCAAATTTTATATAATAGACAATAATGGTAATGCTAAATTGTTTTTAAGTGAGGATCTGTCCGGTGTGCCGTCCGATGTTTCTCTGCCTCAACAATATAGATTGTTCCCGGCTTATCCCAATCCTTTTAATCCGGAAACTACTATTATGTATAGTGTTCCCCGGCGTGCTGAGGTCATGATTGAGATTTATAATTTGCGGGGTCAAAAAATCAAAAATCTTGTCAGAGAGTTTAAGAACACAGGTGTTCATCAAGTGGTCTGGGACGGGATGGACAATAACGGCCTTCATGCAGGAAGCGGCGTCTATGTCTATAGGATGTGCGCAGGGGACTTTAGTATTTCACGAAAAATTACATTGGTAAAATAATATCGCATACCTTGTGACAAGTCTGTTTGTGCCAGTTAAAACAGATGACTTGTCACGAGGGTGGTTTGAGATTAACCTATTCTCCATTCAATTCATAATAGAGTTATTAATTTTCTACTTGCAATTGGCCGCAGTATCTTGTATTCTATAACATTCTCACATCTGCATTCTGATTTGACAAGACTGATCTGGTAAAACTTACTACTGCTTTCAACCGCTTCCGGGAGCTGTTTATTTTAGCATTAACCTGGAAAGTAGTAGGGGCGAATTTTGATTTCCCCCTTTTCCTTCTCCGGCGTTTTCATAACAGGTTAAAATTTCTAAAAAAATATATTTGATCGCACCATTAACAGCTAGGTTTCTGGGTGTAAATATGTATTAGTAAAAACATATCATAAGGAGAGCATCATGAAAAGAACGATCATGGCAGTCTGTTTTGTGGTATTTGTATCCGCTGCTGCAATAGCGCAAAATCCCTTTGGGATCAGTCTCTTGAATGTGCATGAGGAGACACCGGCTACTGCTTACAATTTTCAAGAGGATGAATTTCTGATAGTCTGGCAGAGTACGGGGCATAAGATTCACGGGCGTATTTTAAATGGAGACGGTACTCCGCGGACAGATACGCTTGTTATCTTTGCAGGAGGAACAAGCAATCTATTGCCTGATGTAGCGTATAATCGAATCAATAATGAATACATGATTGTATGGGAAGACTGGCGCAGAGAACTTGGAGCCGACGGACCCGATATCTTTGGAATCCGTGTCGATAAAGACGGAAGGAAACTTCATTCACCTCGTTCTGAAGCAGATACAAGTTTTATAATTTGTGACAATGACAGTTCTCAAGGCCATGCAAAAATAGCCCATAATTATAAGAACAATATCTACATGACGGTCTGGCATGACAATCGGCATAATTATCGAAACGGTACTGCTGAATGGGCAATCTACGGGCAGCGACTTGCCTGGAATGCAGACCTTATGTCACCTCTGTCCACTCCCGATACCAAGGAAAATCAGATGGTTGGTAAAGATATGGATTACCGTGACAAGTCTCCTGACATCGCATATCATGGTGGAATAGATGGCGAATTTAATGAATTCATGGTTGTGTGGCAGCGTTTCTTATCTATGGACATGATGAATAATTGCAGAGTCTGGGCCGCACGGGTAAAAGGCAGTAATGGTATGATGCTGGATTCCTACGGTGTTGAATATGAGCCCGGTAATGCGTCCATGAAAGCATCAGGCGGGCCACCGTGGTGGGAGGATATGCCGGTCAGTGTAGACGACGACGGGTTTTGGGGTACAGAAGCAGAATATGTCGATGGCAGTCCCCATATCTGGTCTAATGACTATTGGTCAGGCGGACTAGGCAAAGCTGCTGCAGCTGCAAGATACCCTGTTCCTGAATTTATGGTCTCGTGGACAAGTTTTAAAAACGGAAGTGCTAATCCTGATATTATGGTACAGAGAATGGCATTCTTCCCTGACTCTGCTGCATATCGAATAGGTATCAAGAACCAGTATAATGGATCGCAGCTACTGGGGCCTGATTCTAACTGGGTCTGTGTGCCGTTGGATACAGCAGGGCGTTGGGCAGATCCTCCGTGGGAGTGGATAAATTGGGATCACTATGCAGCCAGCAACAATACGGAATATCAAAGCTGGAATGATTTGAGCTTTAATCAAGAAGCAGAAGAGTTCCTGGTAGTATGGAATGACTGGCGTGAGAACGGACACTCCGGATATCCCTACCCGCCCGCTGATATTTATGGTCAGCACCTGCATATTGATCCTGTCGATTCATCTCTTAAATGGACAGATCCTCAAGGTAACTTTGGCCATGATAAAGCAGTCAATACACCAATAGCCACAGTGGCTCCGGATGATGAAGGTGGCGGATGGACGCGATATCCATGCATTGCTCATGGTATTGTTGAAAATGCTTTTTTTGTCGGTTACGGTAATGATATAAATAATGATGGTACAAGCATAGGTATTTTTGGCGTAATGCACTCCGGTGCTATCCCAACTACAGTTGAAGATGAATTTATTGACTTGCCAGATGAATATGTGATGGTTGACAGCTATCCAAATCCATTTAATCCTACAACAACTATCAGATGCCGGCTTGTACGGCGGGCCAGAGTCAATATTTCAATATATGATGTGCGCGGTCGTTTAATTGAAGAGCTTGAGAGCGGAGTGCTTGATGCCGGTGTCTCATTATTCAGTTGGCAGGCAGGTCAAAGTCCTTCCGGTTTGTATTTTTGTGTAGTTAAGAGCGAACGCCATGTGGCTGTAAGTAAGATGGTGTTGATGCGCTAAAGTTATTTCCTGAGACTATTAGAAATTTCTGACTACGGGGGGGGAGCAAATATGAGAATTAGCAACGAACAAAACGAACAAGAGAGAAAAGGATATGGAGATATGTAAGGAGTAACATTAAGGAGGGCGATTGAAAAATAATATTTGCATTTATAGTGAGTAAGGTGATTTTTTTATATTATGTTTTTTATTGTTCGTTTTGTTCGTTGCTTAAGATTGTTTTGTTTTACAAACAGCATATTTGGATAGATCTGCCTCGGTATCGCTCTCGCGGGCGTCTTTTCGAATGTAAACATTTTCTGTTTTTGTCGGATTTGAGAAGAGTAATCCGACCTACAGGTTATTGAAAAGATTGATCTCTGGGAAAGAACTCTAGCAACGAACAAAACGAACAAAAAAGGCCCCCTGCTATAGGAGGCCTTTTTAATATTTATTATTTAAGCGCGGTGGTTGGCTATCAATAATGTTTTTGGATCAAGCTTAAGCATTAATTTGGAAAGATCTTTCGAATCATGGTCTTTCAAGAGGCGGAAATTAATATGCTCATGAGTGGGATCCAACATGATTATTACGGCAAAATCCTTCTTAAAACGATTTATGGGTGCCGGAATTCCGCTGTCATCCAGTTCCAGCGCCTCTCTGTGCAAAGTTGATGAAAACCATATCTCGGCGTCACGCAATTTGGCACCTTCTTTAAAGAAGTCAATCTGTTCCTGAGTGGCTTCATAGAAGTTAAAACCGTCTATGATGATCAAATCAGGATTAAAATCAGCCTGTTCGATAAATTGCGTTAATGTTTCGCGAATCTGTTGTAGATTGATCTCTGAAAATTTGAAATGAAGAATTAGGCGATTTGAAATAATATCTTCAAAATTTTCAATGGGATTATCAAGTTTATAAGCAGTGGATATTTCATTGAAAACCTGTTTATACCATTGTTTGATATGGTTAGGTTCCTCAGCAAAAGAAATATGAAGCACTTTCTTATCTCTAAGAAGTTGGTCAATTGCTATATGTACCAGGCTGGCAGTTTTACCTATCCCTTTTCTGGCAGTCAGTACGCCCAGGTTGCCCTTACCCAGGCCCCCGTGTATTGTCTTTTCCAGAATCCTTATTGGACTCCGCTTGATGAGTTCTTCTCGCAGCATAACAGCCCCTTTATTTTATAGTCCTACGGTTCTGGAAACCGTTATTCTTTATCTTTTTCTGCATATTCTTTTTTCAAAGCTTCGGCTATTGATTCAGGCACCTTGGCGTATTGAGAAAATTCCATTGTAAATTCAGCCTTGCCCTGAGTGGCAGAACGAAGAATTGTAGAGTATCCGAACATCTCTTTTAATGGTACATCTGCCTCGACAACGACAAAGTTATTATCTTCTGCGGCACTGGAAATCTGTCCGCGTCGTTGGTTGAGGCTGGCAAGTATTGCACCCTGGAATTCATTAGGTCCTTCCACTGATACATGCATAACGGGTTCAAGAATTACAGGTTTACATTTATTGTAAATCTCTCTGAACGCGCCAATTGCCGCTGCCCTGAAGGCCATCTCAGATGAATCGACTGCATGGTAGGAGCCGTCACTTAGTGTGATTTTAACACCTACTATGGGGAATCCAATCAATGAACCTTTGTCCAGGCACTCCTTAAAACCCTTCTCAACCGAAGAGATATACTCAGATGGTATGTTGCCACCTTTGACACGATTCTCAAATTCGAAGTCACCTTCATGGAAAGGTTCTATGTTACCCATGACGCGACCGAATTGACCTGATCCGCCGGTTTGTTTTTTATGTGTATAATTGAAATTAGCTGTTTTGCTGATAGATTCACGGTAGGCAACCTGAGGTTCTCCTGTTGATATAGCTGCTCCGTATTCACGGCGCATGCGTTCAACGTAAACGTCCAGGTGAAGCTCACCCATGCCTCTGATTATTGTTTCATTAGACTCTTTATCGACTTCTGTGTGAAATGTAGGATCTTCCTTTGTAAAACGGTTTAAGGCTTTACCCATGTTCTCTGAAGATTTATTGTCTTCCGGAATCAAGGTTAAGGATATAACAGGTGCAGGCACAAACATCGATGTCATGCTGTAATTAATGCTTGAACTGGTAAATGTATCTCCGGAGGCACAATCAATTGCAAAGAGTGCAACAATATCACCGGGACCTGCATGTGTAATATCTTCCATCTCATCGGCATGCATACGAATGAGTCTTCCGACACGCGCTTTTTTCTTGCTGCGGTTATTGAAGATTTCATCACCCTTTTTAACACTGCCCTGATATATTCTCACATATGTCAACTGTCCAAAACGTGTGTCGTCCAATTTGAAAGCCAGCATTACCAGCGGATCATCATGATTGGATGAAAGAATTACTTCAGACTCGTCTTTATTACGATCCAGAGCTATATTTTCAACTTCAGCGGGATTTGGAAGATATTCTAATACTGCGTCCAGAAGTGGTTGTACTCCACGATTCTTAAAAGCTGTACCAAGAAATACAGGTGTCAGGTCCAGAGATAGTGTGCCTTTGCGTACTGCATCATGAATCATTTCTTCGGTGACTGTATCTTCAAGATAGGCTTCCATTAGTTCATCTGAGAACATGGAGACATTATCCAGCATCATATCGCGTTTTTCTCTGGCCTGGCTTAATAACTCCTCAGGAATTTCTTCAATACGAATTGTTTCGCCATTGTCACCGTCAAAGTATATTGCCTTCATTGTTATCAGATCTATCACGCCCTGATGCTTGTCTTCAAGGCCAATGGGGATCTGCATCAGGACAGAATTATGCCCCAGTTTGTCACGCAGCTGTTCACAGACTTTTTCCGGGTCTGCACCCATACGGTCACATTTATTTATAAAGGCCAGGCGCGGCACTTTATAGCGCTTCATTTGACGGTCTACTGTGATAGACTGAGACTGAACTCCGCCAATTGAACACAATACCAATATGGCACCATCAAGAACACGCAATGATCTTTCAACCTCTACAGTGAAGTCAACGTGACCCGGTGTGTCGATTATGTTAATTTCTGTATTTTTCCAGGTAACATTAGTGGCTGCAGAGCTGATGGTAATGCCGCGTTCACGTTCCAGTTCCATAGAATCCATCTTGGCACCGGCACCATCCTTACCACGTACTTCATGGATTGCATGGATTTTTTGTGTATAGAATAAAATGCGCTCAGTGAGCGTTGTTTTGCCGGAATCAATATGAGCGCTGATTCCGATGTTTCTCATTTTTTGAAGATCTTCCATGATTTTTTTCTCGCTTTATCTTCCTGTGAACAAATAATTTATTATTCTTGCGTACCCAACCTTTTAATACAGTCTTAACAGCTTACCGTAAAAAGGCCCAAAATATACTCTATTACAAGGTCAATTGCAAGCTAAAAATTATCATTCAGAGGACATCACAAATCTAAATCTTCCGGCAGTACAAAAATTTTTTCAAAAGATGAAATTACTGCCGAATTCCAGGCCTCCTTATATATAATAAAATTCATTTGAGATTGCAATGCATCCTTTATAAAAAATCAAATTGACTTGTACGAATTAAGCGGTTAAATTATAAAACTAAAATAAAAATGTCATCTTATAGCTACAAGCTTCAATCCAATAGCAGGAGATTTGCACCATGTCTATAGAAGATCAAGTTCTGTCACTTCGTAAAATATTGAGAGATCATAATTATCGCTATTATGTGCTGGGCGAATCTTCTATAACTGATACTGAGTATGATGTGATGCTGGGCGAACTGGAGGACCTTGAGAAGGCCAATCCAATATATTTTGATTCCGAATCACCGACACAGAGAGTGGGTGGGGAGCTGTCTTCCGGATTTGAAACGGTTGAACATGCTGTACCCATGCTCAGTCTGGCCAACAGCTATTCTGAAGATGATCTACTTGGTTTTGAGCAGCGCATACAACGCAATCTGCCGGATGTCGATGTTGATTATGTTACAGAATTAAAGTTTGATGGAATTGCCATTGCCTTGATATATGAGCATGGGCGTTTTATACGGGGAGTGACACGGGGCAATGGTGTAGAGGGCGATGATATTACGGCCAACCTCCGTACCATACGTTCTATTCCATTAAAGGCGAATCAGTGCCCGCAGCTGCCTTTATCTTTTGAAGTCCGTGGTGAAATCTATATGCCAAAATCGGAATTTGAAAAACTCAATAAAAGGCAGGCAACTGAAGAAAAAAAAATGTTTGCCAATCCTAGAAATGCAGCAGCAGGCTCTCTGAAACTTCTGGATTCCAGGGAAGCGGCCAGACGGCCTCTGACTTTTTCAGCCTACTACCTGCGGACTATTGAGACTCTTGATGCCGGGCCGGCCATTAAAAACCAACTGGACAGTTTACAGATTTTAAGGGACCTGGGTTTTCCGGTCAGCCGTCATGCGGTTCTTTGCCATTCTATGAGGGAAGTACTGGACTTTTGTTCAGCGTGGGAGGCCGGCCGTGAAGAGCTGCCTTATGAAATTGATGGTGTGGTGATCAAAGTTAATGATCTTGCTCAGCAGTCGGCTTTAGGCGCAACGGCCAAATCACCAAGGTGGGCCATGGCTTTTAAATTTAAAGCCAAGCAGGCATCCACTACGATACTGGACATTCATCTACAGGTGGGACGTACTGGCAGTATAACTCCCGTGGCCAGTCTGGAACCTGTTTTTTTGGCCGGTTCTACAATCAGCCGTGCAACTCTGCACAATGAAGATGAAATTCAACGTAAGGATATCCGTATTGGGGACGCTGTCTTTATTGAAAAAGGTGGTGACGTCATCCCCAAGATTGTAAAAGTCATTGAGGAGCGACGACCTCTGAACAGTATTCCTTTTCAGATGCCAACAATGTGCCCTGTTTGTAAAACCAGTGTTTCCCGTATTGAGGGCGAGGTTGCATTGCGTTGTGAAAATCTGGCCTGTCCTGCTCAGGTTCATGGGCGAATACTGCACTTTGCCGCACGTGGCGCAATGGACATTGACGGTTTGGGTGAGGCAATTGTACGACAGCTCCTGGATCAGCATCTGATTGAAGATTTAGGTGACCTTTATAAGCTGAAGGAAGAGGAATTGGCCGTCCTGGATCGCCTGGGAGAGAGATCGGCTGAGAATTTGGTGGCGGCTATAAAGGAGAGTGGCAGTAAGTCTTTGGATCGTTTGATTTTTGGACTGGGTATTCGTCATGTGGGAGCAGGTGCTTCAGTGGTATTGGCCGATTCATTCCAGTCTATTGATGCCTTGTCCGCAGCGTCCTATGAAGAATTGGAGCCATTGGATGGCATTGGGCCTGTAATGGCTTATTCAATATTGCATTTCTTTGCCAGGGAACAAAATAGAGAAGTGCTGGAGAAATTGGCCTGTGCAGGAGTTAAGATGACACAGATCCGCACTCTAAATACCGGCGGCGTGTTTTCAGGGAAAACAGTGGTAGTGACAGGGTCATTAGATCGGTTCACCCGTGATGGAGCCAGGGACGCGGTGATGAAAGAGGGGGGCAAGGTTTCTGCTTCCGTGAGTAAGAAAACCGACTTTGTGCTTGTCGGTGCAAATCCCGGGAGCAAATATGATAAGGCTATGAAACTGGGAGTTACCATACTTGATGAGCATACCTTTATCAAGTGGATTGAAAAGACGTGAGGCCGGCTTTTCCCCGGTGACAGGCACTGTATTCAGTGGTTAATAAAGGGCTCTTGCGGATGATGTTTTGTACAGTCTTTTATCGGGGTGCCAGTGCTACTCTTCCGTTGATTCCATGGAGGGTAATATATAGCCACTGGACAGATGGTTTTCTTTAACGGTCCTTATAAATGATGAATATCCAATGTCCAATAGCCAATATCGAATATCGAAATAAGAACTCCTGGGGAATTTTACATTCGGTGTTCTGCTGCTCTATATTCGGTCTGGTAAATTTCACATAAAGATCATCGGAATTCAATATCCTTGGGGCATGACAGGGTGACTCCGTATGCCTGGTGGGCAATGCTCCTGCTCTTTACTCAACTACCACCTGTCACTGCGAAGGAGTCCGCTCCTTCAGGACGACTGCGGCAGTCCCCTCAAGGCTCAGTAGGAACTGTCCATTAATCACGCAACCATAAGGAGATTGATTTCAGCGGATGGGGGCAGAGTAAAAATTATTAATCAAAATTTGCTATTCCCTATTTAAACAGGAGTATTAAGAATTTTAATCCATAAAATACCCGGAGTAATAATTACATAGAGCCCAATAAAATGTTTATTTACGATAGAACTTTTTGTATATTCTTGACAAACCTTAATCCTTTAGTACATATTGATTCATGAAGTACCCGGATTTTTTAATCATTTTGGGGAGAATAAATGATGAAATCACTATTTCGCCGTGTTGTTGAGCCGCAAACAGCCACAAGAATCGGAACAATACTGTTGGTGTTTTTAAGTTCAATGGCGATGTTAAATGGAATTGCTACGCAATCGTTGCTTCTTGATGAGACGTTCTTTGTGCGCAATCTTCAGAATTTTCCCGATGGTATGGTGATTGGATCTGCGCCATCACCTCCTTTGTATTATTTATTGACCTTGTTATTCACCAAGGTAATAGGCATGTCTGAGGGCGTACTGCGTCTTATTCCATTTCTGTTTGCTTTTTTCAGCGTGTTGATACTTGTTAAATATTTATTTGCTCATCTATCCGGATTGACGGCTCTTGTATCTCTGTTTCTCATTGTGTTTTCACATCCATTTGTCCACTATGCCGGTAATGCACATCCATTTACAGCAGATGTCTTTGCAACGGCAGCCATGTTTTATTTAACCATTAAAGTACTCAATGATGATTCGGTGCGGCGGTGGCTTGAATGGTGCGTACTGGCTCTTATCTCATTGACCTTGAGTTATGGTGCAGTATTTATAGTTGCCGGATTTGGCCTTGTCCTTCTTATAAATGACCTGGTACAGAAAAAAAGAGACCTGGCAATACGGCATTTCCTGGGTCTTATTTCCCTGGGTCTTGTTGTGGTTGTATTGCTGTTTACGGTTTTTTTGAAGCAAAAAGGCAATATTGATGCAGCTTTTTACTCGAATCATGTGACAAGTTTTCCGGCAAGTTTGAAACCATGGGTAGTGGCAAAGTGGAGTCTCAATAGTAGCCGTGATATGTTGGGATACTTTTTTTGCGGGTATGAAAGCGGAGCTGCGGTCTTTCTGCTAATGACAATGGGTATTGCACAATTGTTGAAAGAGAAAAAAAATATACTGTGTGCATTGATATTGAGCCCGATTATTCTCTCCTGGGTGGGATCTGTAATACATGTTTGGCCATATGGCCCGTTCCGGACTATGCTTTTTGTGATGCCCCTGACCCTTATACTTGTGGGTTATGGCCTTGAGATGATATGGAAGTATAAATGGAATGGCATTGCACGATGGGTGATACTGGTTACATTTTCACTAATATTATTGCCGCAAATCTGGGTAATGAAGATGGCCGTTATTCCTGAAAAAGATAATATTGAGGCAGTCCGCACTCTTGCAGCTACCATGGAATCTCAAATTGAACCGGCTGATCAATTCCTGGTATATTACTCTGCTGAAGTACAGTTTAAGTATTACTTTCCGGGACGTGTTGACAAAGCTGTATTTCAACCCTGGTCTAATAAAGGTGACAAGGCACTACAAAAGGAGTTTGTAGAAAAGCATATGAACATGGGGCAGGGACGAATGTGGCTGGTATTTTCGCATTTTGAAAATTCAATTGCCGATATGGAATATATGGTGGAAATGGCACACTCATATGCAGAGCTTAAGAAGACTATCGCACTGCCCAATTGCAGCGCACTATTGTTTCAGTTTGATAGAGATAATTTTGAAGAACGATAGATTGTTTTTTTAGGGATAATTGTGTATATTTCAAGATTCATATTTGCATATTCCCAGTGTATGTATACTTATAGAAACAATGATATTAAAAAGGCGGTCTCCTGAATTGAAAAAATATTTAAAATTTGTCGGTATTGCTGTGCTGATTTTCATTTTTTTATCTCTGGATATCAAGAAGATTGGCGGTATACTTACTCAAGTACAGATCCCATTGTTGATGCTGGCTTTTTTGCTGGATCTACCTATGTTGTTTATCAAATCTTCACGGTGGAACCTGCTGCTGCGTGGCCAGAAAATACACTATTCGCTATGGGATACATTTGTGATGTATATGAGCAGCCTCTATATCGGCTTTATCACACCTGGCCGCCTGGGCGAATTTGTCAAGGCTCTGTATGTGAAATCTGATAATAAAGCCACAGGTTCATATGCATTTTCCAGTGTGCTGGTAGACCGTCTGTTTGACCTGTATCTGCTTATTATTCTCGGTCTTGCCGGTGTATGGAGTTTCGGTCTGCTGGGAGGATTATCTTCATCATCATTGGTTCTGATTGCCATTGTTGTTGTTGCACCACTCATTGTGCTTAATCGCAAGATCACCGGCAAACTAATCCAAATTGTCTATAAAAAGATGCTGCGTAAGAAGATGCAGCGGCTGCTGGACGATACATTCAATGATTTTTATGATGGTCTTACAGCATTGATTAACTGGAAACTGTTAATATCTGTATTTCTTACAATTGCCAGCTACGCCCTGTTTTTCCTTCAATGTTATCTTATCTTGTCAGCATTGGGCGTGAAGCTTGACTATCTTACTCTTACATTGAGTATGGCAATTGCTAATTTTATAAGTTTTGCACCTATCTCAATCTCGGGACTGGGAACACGTGACGCTACTTTGATTTTCCTTTTTGCCAAGTTTGGTCTCACATCAGAACTGGCCTTGAGTTACTCAATGTTGGTTTTTCTTATTTTCTTTGTAGGCGGTGGCAGTTTTGGCGCAATTGCATGGTTTATGCGTCCATTACCCATTGATGACTGGATTCCCAAAGGCTTATTCAAGCGTAAAAAGAAAGATACAGATCAAGCATAAACTGTCTATTGAAGGATGATTATCCAAATGCGTGAACTTTACGCCCAAGAGGCAATACAATATATTCCCCGGCTACTACAGCTGGTTGACCGTAATCCGTACAGCCGCACTCATGGAAGTTTTGATCGTTCATACTGGCATTACAGAACCATGGATTTTGCCTGTGGGATGTATCAGGAATTTGTACTGCCTCTGGCCATGGTATATGCCAATGAGTATCCCGGAAACAGATACTATCAAGTAGAACGAATCCGCGAACTTGTAATTGCGGGCATACGCTTTGCCGGCACTTCCAGCTATAAAGATGGCAGTTGTGATGACTACTTTCCCTTTGAACGTGCCCAGGGTGCCATGATTTTTTCGCTCTATGCCTGTACAGAGGCCTATCAGCTTCTTGGCCTTGATGATGAAGAGATGAAGGCTTTTTTTTGCCGGAGGGCTGATTATCTCGGGAAAAAGAATGAATCCGGGCAGCTGGCAAATCATCAGGCATTTGCTGCACTTGCTCTTTATAATGTTTATCTGGTTACAGGCGATGAGAAATATAAGAAATACTCTGATGAGCGGATTCAGCTGGCTATGGAATGGCAGTATGATGAAGGCTGGTTTCAGGAGTATGAGGGGGCCGATCCCGGTTATCATGCCTGCCTGATTGATTTTACGGCCAAGCTCTTTCAGAAGAGTGGCAATAAAGCACTTATTGAGCCTATGAAAAAAGCCATAGATTTTGCATGGCATTTCATGCATCCTGACGGTTCATATGGCGGTGAATACGGTAGTCGTAATACATATCATTTTCTTCCCCACGGATTTGAAATCTTTGCCCCCTATTCGGAAAAGGCGGGCCAGATTGCAGACCATTTTCTTCATTCCATGAAGAATGGAAAACGATATTTTAATGATGATGACCGTATGGTAGGTCATTATCTTTATAACTGGCTTCAAGCCTATGATGATTTTCACAGCCAGCGTCCTGAATCCATCACGAAGCGCAAGCCCTTTTTTAAATGGTTTCCCCAGGCATGTATGATTGTCACAAAGACAGATCATTATTATGCAGTAACGAATATGGCCAAGGGCGGTGTAATCAAAGTTTTTAACAAGGAAGATTGTGTTGATAGTGATACGGGGCTTATCGGTCAGTTTGTAGATGGCACGGTTGCCGTATCACATATGATGGATGATCAGCATATACATAAAATTGATGAGACTGGCCGCGTAGCCACTGTCTCCGGTAGTTTTTCCAAACGGAAGCATAAACTGGCCACACCTCTGACGCAGATCTTGTTTCGGCTTATTCTGATAACTGTCGGCAGGTTCAGCCCGAACCTGTTACGGTCATTATTGCAGAAAATTTTAATTACCGGCAAATCCAGACTACCTCTTAAGTTTGAGCGCAAAATCAGTTTTGAGCCTGAGCAAATAGTCATAGAAGATACAATTTCAGGATCTATTGACACGCTCAGACGGATATCTGTTGGCAGTGATGCAACATCAATTTATGTGGCTAACAGCAATGTTTACCAGGAGTCTGTATTGTTGCCGTGGAAACATGCAACAGAAGTGCAGCTCAAAGATATGAAACAAGGTCTCCCGTGGAAGCGAATTATAAAACCCTGAAAATACCGATAAATTGAGTTGAATATAATGGTAATGGAAGGGAGCTTATTGATTGGCTCCCTTGTTTTTTTGAGGATATTATGGATAATAGACAACAATATGTAGATCCTGATCTTGGCTTCTATGCCAGGCGGGCCTTGACAATTAGCCATGGCCGGGGAGCAAGGCTGTGGGACGCAGACGGAAAGATGTATATTGATTGCATAGCAGGTATGGGCGTGGCAGCTTTGGGCCATGGTCATGTTGTAGTGGCAGAGGCCATAGCACGGCAGGCTGAAAAAATGATTACATGCTCCAATTTTTTCAGCCATGAACCCGGTACGCTGCTGATGGAAAAATTAATTGAAATTTCTCCTCCCGGCCTGGAACGTGTATTTTTTTGTAATTCCGGTGCAGAGGCCATGGAAGCTGCCATTAAACTGGCACGCCTGAGTACAGGCAGGACAGAGTTGATCGCTGCAGAAGGTGCTTTCCACGGTCGCACGTTGGGTGCTTTGTCCGCCACACATAGAGAGAAGTATCGCATACCGTTTATGCCTCTGGTGCCGGGCTTTACACATGTCCCGTTTAATGACATTGCTGCGCTGGAAGAATCCGTCACTGAGAATACTGCCGGCATCATGCTGGAAGTAGTGCAGGGTGAAGGTGGTATTCATCCTGCTGATCTCCAGTATCTTCAGAAAGTACGTGCGCTATGTGATAAGAGAGGAATTATACTTATTTTCGATGAAGTACAGTCCGGGTTCTGCAGGACAGGCCGCTGGTTTGCCTGTGATCATTATGATGTTGCTCCGGATATTCTGGCCGTGGCCAAAGCCATGGCCGGTGGGCTACCCATGGGTGCTGTCATCTGTTCGGACAAAGTACAGGCTGAACCGGGTCTGCATGGGACTACATTTGGCGGTAATCCTCTGTGTGCAGCTGCCGGTGTGGCGGCTATCAGAATAATGGAAGATCAACATCTGTGTAAACGGGCAGCGGATCTTGGGGATTGGTTTGTAGCAGAGCTGAAAAAATTAAATTTACCATCTATTGTAGAAATACGCCACATGGGGCTTATGATTGGCATTGAACTTGACCTGCCAGTCGGAGAGATAATTATTCGATTTCAGGATAAGGGGGTGCTGATCTTTGGCGCCGGAGAACGTGTATTGCGATTGCTTCCGCCTCTGATTATTGAAAAAGATGAGTTGAAGCTGGTCTTGAAGACATTTAAGGCTGTTTTGAGTACAATCAAATGAGTCTCAACTTGCATGCACAGGCTTGAGATGATATATTAAATCTCGTTAAAAAATTGAGTTGCACAGTACAAATATAGTGAACAGGAGAATGTCCATGAGCAAGAAGGAAAGAACAGCCATTACACCTACACGGGAAGATAATTATCCTGACTGGTATCAACAAGTCATTAAAGCCGCCGATCTGGCAGAAAATAGCCCGGTGCGCGGGTGTATGGTTATAAAGCCATGGGGATATGCACTCTGGGAAAATGTCCAGAAAAATATGGACGCAAAATTCAAGGCTACAGGACATGAGAATGCTTATTTTCCAATTTTTATACCCCTGTCTTTCATGGAGAAAGAGGCGAAACATGTGGAAGGCTTTGCCAAAGAGTGTGCAGTAGTAACACACCACCGTCTTGAAGATGATGGCAAAGGCGGCCTGAAACCAGCTGGAAAGCTGGAAGAGCCTCTGGTAGTCAGGCCTACATCGGAGACTATTATCGGTGAGATGTTTGCCAAATGGATACAGAGTTATCGTGATCTTCCTCTGCTGATTAACCAGTGGGCCAATGTAGTACGCTGGGAGATGAGGACACGTCTATTCCTCCGTACTACAGAATTTCTCTGGCAGGAGGGTCATACTGCTCATGCCACAAAAGAAGAGGCCTGGGAAGAGACCATGCAGATGCTAGAAGTCTACAAGACATTTGCAGAGGAGTATATGGCCATGCCTGTGTTGACAGGTGAGAAGACAGAGGGTGAACGTTTTCCCGGCGCAGAGTCTACAATTTGTATTGAGGCAATGATGCAGGACCGTAAGGCTCTGCAGTCCGGTACGAGTCATTTTCTCGGACAAAATTTTGCCAAATCCGCTGATATTACATTCCAATCTGCAGATGGTAAGCTGGAACATGTATGGACAACTTCATGGGGTACATCCACGAGGCTTATCGGTGGAATAATTATGACACATGCCGATGATAATGGCATGGTAATGCCTCCCCGGCTAGCACCCAAACATGTTGCCATACTGCCCATTGCCAGGAAGCCAGAAGATGAAGAGGCTGTTTTTGCATATTGTGAAGAGCTGGCAATGACCTTGCGCAAAAAAATATACTATGGCCGTCAAATAGAGGTTACGGTAGACAAGCGTGACATCAATGCCGGCGAGAAGAGTTGGGAGTGGGTGAAAAAAGGTATTCCCATTACTCTGGAAGTCGGACCCCGTGATATGGCATCAGGTTCTGTATATGTTGGCCGCAGAGATAAGACACGCAAAGAACGTTATGGTCAGTCCCGGGAAGAATTTATTGCCACTATAGCAGATGTTCTTGAAGAGATGCAGAATGCTCTGTTTGCTAAAGCATTGGCCTTCAGAGAAGAGCATACACGTATTATTGACAGTGTGGATGAGTTTAAAGCGTTTTTTACTCCTGATAATAAAGATCAGCCTGAGATTCATGGTGGCTTCGCAATGTCTCACTGGTGCGGTAATACTGAATGTGAAGACAAGATAGCCAAGGACTTATCAGTCTCCATACGCTGCATTCCCTTTGATAAGGATGATACGGATATCGGCCCATGTATTGTCTGCGGCACAGAGGCTAAGGGCCGCATTGTATTTGCAAAGGCGTATTGATCTGATACGGTACGGTGTATTTAAAGATTCATTGCAAAGATCACAGCAAGGATCGTAAAGATCACCGCAAGGAAAAGAATAGGATTTCTGATGGAAAAACAAGGTTTATCCACACAGCGTAGAAAGACTCGTTCTGTTCTTGTGGGTTCTATACTGCTTGGCAGTGAGCATCCGGTAGCTGTGCAGTCTATGACCAATACCCGAACGCAGGATGTGGCGGCTACTCTGGCCCAGATTGCAGAACTTGAGGCAGCCGGATGTGAAATTATCCGCCTTGCTGTTCCTGATGAAGATGCTGTGGCTGCATTTAGCAAGATCCGGCAGGAAGTATCATTGCCGCTGGTTGCAGATATTCATTTTGATTATAGATTGGCAATTGCAGCCCTGGAGGCCGGTGCTGATAAGGTGCGGATAAATCCGGGGAATATTGGTTCTGAAGAGAGAGTTAAGGCCGTTCTGGATGCGGCTAAATCGCATGGAGCAGCCGTGCGTATCGGTGTTAATGCAGGTTCACTTGAAAAAGATCTGATCACTCAGTTTGGCGGTATCACGGCAGAGGCGCTGGCGGCTTCGGCACTGCGGCATATTGCCTTTGCGGAGAAGACGGGTTTTGTAGATCTTGTATTGTCAGTAAAGGCATCTGATGTACTTTTGATGATAGCCGCAACAGAGAAGTTGGCCGGTACGGTAGATTATCCATTGCATCTTGGAGTGACAGAAGCAGGAACGCCGCATACGGGCGCAATCCGATCTGCTGTAGGTTTGGGCGCACTTTTGTCAAGAGGCATTGGAGATACAATTCGTGTGTCATTGACCGGAGATCCTGTGAAAGAGGTAAAGGCGGCGTGGCATATTCTCTCTGCTCTGCATCTCAGGCAGCGTGGTGTGACATTGATTTCATGTCCCACATGCGGTCGTACCCACGGAGAGCTTGCTGCCATGGCCAGCGCAGTTGAACAGGCACTGGCCGGAATAACACGTTCTCTGACAGTTGCAATTATGGGTTGTGAGGTGAATGGTCCCGGTGAAGCTCGTGAGGCTGATCTGGGTATTGCTCTGGGCAAAGATTGTGCATTGTTATTTAAAAAAGGTCGTCCGGCGGGTAAAATCGCACCAGAAGAGGTTGTAGAGACTCTGGTTGATCTTGTTCGGAATTGGCAGGATAAATCATGAAAAATGTTCGTTGGTTGGGGCATTCCGGCATATTGGTTTGCGGTTCGACATCTGTTGCCGTTGACCCCTACGATGTACGCCGCCCGGAACCGGTTGATATCATCCTTCTTACTCACGATCACTATGATCATTGCTCTCCTCAGGATATTAAGGCCATGTTAAAACCAGGAGGGCTGGTTGTACTGCCCCATGGTGTAGATGCAGACCTTGATTGTCCGGTCAAACATCTCCGTATAGGCGATGTAACGACTATTGCCGGTGTCGAGATTTCTGTTGAACCGGCCTATAATATTGATAAACCATATCACCCTAAATCAAAGGGGTATGCAGGATATGTCTTTATTGTAGATGGTACCAGCTATTACCATGCAGGTGATACGGACTTTATTCCGGAGATGAATTCTATTGCGGCAGATGTGGCCTTCTTACCGGTCTCAGGTACATATACCATGGATGCCAGAGAAGCCGCAGCCGCAGCAAATAGAATGGCCGTAAAAATTGCTGTACCTGTTCACTGGGGCAGTATAGTTGGCATAGAAAAAGATGCAAAGATATTCAAACGGCTGTGCAGGTGTCAGGTGTCTATTTTAAAGCAGGAATAATTTATAGTGAACAGATTATACGGGCCGGGAAAGATAATAATTTTCATACTGGCCATCAATTTATCTGCCATCTCTCAATCAACGCGACTCGTCTGGCCCTGTGAATCGGGTCATGTTATCAACTCAACATTGGGCGAATACCGTTCCGGTCATTTTCACATGGGGCTTGATTTCAAGACCTGGGGCACAGAGGGTTATGCTGTTTATGCCATTGCAGATGGCTGGATTTCCAGAATCAAGACATCTCCATATGGTTACGGCAAGGCACTATACTTAAGGATTGATGACGGTCGTACTGTAGTTTATGCACATCTGTCCCACTATTCCCGGCGCATCCTTCCATTTTTAAAACGACAGCAATTGAATATCGGAAGATACAGTGTAGATGTTTATCCCGGTAGAAATAGAATTCGGGTGCACCAAGGTGAGGTAATAGCCTGGTCAGGTTCAACCGGTAATGGACAGCCGCATCTACATTTTGAACTGCGAGATGCTAATAGTACCGCTCTGAATCCATTGAACCATGGATATACAGTTAGAGACATGTACAGGCCTGTTCTTGAGGCTCTTACAGTTTCACCCTTAGATTCAACGGCTCTGTTGAATGGAGAGTATTTTCCGCAGATTCATAAGTTCAATTATCGTAGTAATGGCAGATATGAGCTTGCTGATACGCTGTATTGTATGGGTTCATTTGGATTTGCTGCTGCTATCACAGACAGAGCAGATGGTGCTGCCAATAAATTTGCGCCCTATATCATCAAGTTTTTTGTAGATGATTCTCTCTACTTTGCCAAGTGTTATGATAAGATCAGTTTTTCCGATACACATCTTGTAGATTGGGATTATGACTATTGGATGAAAAAGAACGGATGGCCCGGTGTTCATAAACTCTATTGTGATCCTGAGAACAGCCTGCCAATATATACAGCAAGAAGAGGGCGTTTTACATCCAATGATATTTCTGTTAACAATGAAATGGATTATCTTTCTCCCGGACTGCACTCTCTGCGCATAGAGTGTAGTGACCATAATGGAAACACCTCCATTGGTCATGCTTGCCTTGTAGTGGGGCAGAAGCAATGTAAGCCTGAGATTATATCTGGCATAGCCGGAGAAAGATCTGACAGTCTCAAAGTTCATTGGCAGTGGCAACTCTATGGAAAGAGTATTCATTTCAATTTGGAGACTAATGCGGCATTGGCCCAGCCGCCTGCAGTGAAACTGGATATGTTAGGCTGGAGTCCCCATGTAATCCAGCTTAAAAAGAGATCTGCCTGTGCATGGACAGGTCAATTTTTTTGGCATAACTTTCCTGATCAGGTTGTGATCATGACATTGGAATATGTCGATAAAAATTGGGAGACTAATTTTATCTCTGATACTTTGAGCATTGCAATGATTTCTCCGGAAACAGGCGGTATTATCAATTCTTTAGATGCATTCTGTTCAGTTGAATTCCCACCTGAAACAATAACGCAGTCAATTATTGCAGCATGCCGGAGAGTGACCTTGGATTCTATGGCAGCGACGATTAATTCCGCATATCAATTTTATCCGACTGATATTTATCTGCAACGACCTGTCAAACTCCAATTTGACATCAATGCCGTTGTGCCTGATGATAAGTTGGGAATAGGAGCCGTCTCTGCTGATGCCAGTAATTGGATTGCCCCTTGGCCCGGCAGTTCATCCGCAGGAATGTCGGTCAGGGCTCTACGATGTTTTACATTGATCGATGATTATCTACCTCCTGAAATACACTCAGTCTGGCCGGGTCACGGTGCTGTCATAAGGCAGCGCAGGCCGCTGATCGTCGTCACCTTTGTTGATTCTGTCTCTGGCATTGGCAGTGAGGATGATTTCAGTATCATTGTAAATGGAGAACCACTCATTGTTGAATGGATCCCTCATCATGACAGGCTCATTGCAAGGCCTTTTAAGCCCTTTAGCTCCGGCACACAGGTCATGGATATTTGGATCAGAGATAGAGCTGGTAATGCTCTGCATCGTCATATAGAATTTAAAATTGTGGACTAGATAATATGATTCTTCCATTGCGTGATGATAATCCGCGGCTGGCATTTCCATTTGTAACATGCCTCATTATCATAATTAATATCATGGTACAATTGGCGCAATGGGGTGATGCCTCCGGTGCATTCCTCTATAAATGGGGATTGATTCCATGGGAGATAATACATTTAAGTGATGCTCATCAACTGCCTGAAGCTTTTCAAAGTGGTATTTTTAATTGGCTGACTCCACTGACATCGCTTTTTTTGCATGGTGGATGGCTGCATCTCCTGGGGAATATGTTATATCTATACATTTTTGGTGATAATGTTGAATCCATAATGGGTCATGGCAGGTTTCTGTTGTTTTATCTATGTTGCGGTCTATTGGCCAGTGTGTGTCATGTGGTTGCATCTCCGCAATCCATGTATCCGATGGTTGGTGCCAGCGGCGCAATATCCGGGATATTGGGTGCATATATTATGCGTTTTCCCCGTGCACGGGTCCATGTGTTGATTTTCATTAAAATAGTACGGATACCGGCTGTTATAGTATTGGGATTATGGATTACATATCAGATTTGGGCAGGTATTCGGTCAGAAGGTGTTATTGGTGGAGGTGTGGCGTGGTTTGCACATATCGGAGGATTTCTTGTCGGCATGCTATCGGTTTTTATATTTGAGAGAAAAGAACGTGTTGAACAGTCGCGACAGATGCGTCATATCTGGCGAGATTGATTGATCTGAATGGATTCCTGGTTTCGGCCCGGGGGTACCTGCACAAATGTCACAAAAGCATAAAAAAGAACATTGGCCCACGAAGCCCACGGAAAAGAGCGAAGAAGTTCCCAGAGCATGGCACACGGATGACGCGGATTACACGGATCAGAGCAGATTCCCGGAGAACTAAAAAAATGTGTCTCCCCGGTAATCTTTTGGCCGGGGTCTATCATTAGCAGGGTCAGTGTTTAATCCTGTGAGTAAATGATAGACAATAGAAATTAGACAGGATCACAGGATTAACAAGAGCCAAAAAAAAGAGCATTTGTCCACGAAAAACACGAAAAAGAGCGAAGAAGCTCCCAGAGCAAATTGAACACGGATAACACGGAACACAGCGGACTGACACGGATCGAAATAGGGGGGAACTAATCTTTGTCTTCCTGAACTTGTTTCAGGATCTTGTAATGTTGAATTATTGGTGATAACGTAGTTAGTCGCCCTTGAAAAAGTCATCTTTCAGACGGCATTCAATGGCAATAAATCCAGCTCAACCTTGTAATACTCGAACAACACTTGGAATAAGAGTCTTTTAAGTACATTGTAAATCGGCATAAAAAGGAAACTCAGCAGTTTCCTCATATTATATCCACTACCGCATAAAAGAGCATTAATCATGTCACCATCTTTACCTTTAAGCCAGTTCTTTGACATCCTGTTATCATTTTTCAGATGCCCGATTATTGGCTCAATAGCAGCCCGTCGTTTCCAGAGACCGCGAACATGGCGAGTTAATTTCTTCATTTTTCGGTTATTTACAATGTGTACATTAGTATGTCCTTTATGCCCATGCTTTCGGTACCCAAGGTCAACGTAGGCATCATTTATCTTTTTTCCTGTCAGCTTCTCTGCCTGTGTTAGGCAATCGGTTAATGTATGTCCATCATAAGGGTTCCCGGGAAATGTACGTATTCCAACGACCCAATTACCACTATGGGTAGAAGTAACTCCGGTTTTAACGCCAAACTCATACCGCTTATGCGCTTTGCCTTTTGAGATGCATTCCACTTCAAGTGCATGTATACTGTAGACTTTTTTCTTACTGTCCTTTTTCTGAGCAAGGATACGATCAGTTAATTTGAGGTGATTCAAAAGTTCTTCATCAGGATTAGTTATTTTACGCTCAATATCTCTCTTTACCCGCCCCAGATATGTTTTAAGTTTACGAGTCATCTTCCGGGCTCTTTTGTATTGCATGGCATTTGCATAGCGGCCTTGACTGATAAAAGCACTTTTACCAACACGTGTATAACTTTGACGAAGCTGGATTCCTCGTTCTTTGGCGTCATCAACAAGAATGATACGCATTTTATGATAGAGTTTTGCATCAGTCGGAAAGGTAATAGCTTTCTCCTGTACTGTAGTATCTACAATTACACGACGCAGTTCGGTGGTTTTGAGTGCCTT
>JAGLOF010000045.1 GCA_023139105.1 bacterium | reverse complement strand
GCCTCTTCCATATAATGGGTGGTATAGATGATTGTCATTCCCTGAGTATGTAGTTTTTCCACTACTTCAAAAATCAAATTCCGGCTCTGAGGATCAATACCCACAGTGGGTTCATCCATAAAGAGGACTGTAGGCCTGTGAAGCAGGGCTGAGGCGATATTGACTCTGCGTTTCATTCCACCGGAATAGGTTTTTACCTTGTCATTCTTCCTGTCAGTTAGTCCCATCAGGCCTACTGTTTCATCAATACGCGATATTAATTGCGGATTCGGAACCTTATACAAGCCTCCCCAAAATAGTAAGTTGTCATATGCAGAGAGCTCATTATAAAGTGCTATTTCCTGTGTAACAACGCCAATGTTCTTCTTACATTCCAGTGGATTCTTCTTTAAATCATACCCGGCAATGACGATTTCTCCCTCATTTGGCTCTATTATTGTGCTCATGATGGAAATGGTGGTCGTTTTACCAGCACCATTCGGACCCAACAGTCCATAACACTCACCGTGTGGGATGTTGAATGAAATATCTTTCAACGCCTTAATTGTATTGAATGTTTTTCTCAGGTTTGAAACATCAATCATAAAGTTTCCTTTTGATTTTTTATGAAGTATGGGCTGTCCCAAAAGTCAATTAAGTGTCATTTGGGACAGCTCCTACAAATTATTCAGCTTTCACCACTCGAAAGCTCAGCCCTGACCCTCGGTTGCCGGGGTGATCTCCACCCCCGCGATAGGCGGATCTGCATCGCCAGGCAGCATCCCAAAAGCCACCGCCCCGATCCACTTTCTTAGTCCCTGTTTCCGGGCCCTTGGGGTTCACGGTGTCATGGATGTCGTAAGCGCCAAACCAATCGCTACACCACTCCCACATATTGCCGTGCATATCGTATAACCCAAAGGCGTTGGGAGGGAAACTGCCCACAGGGGTTGCTACCCCTCGCTTAGGGCCTTTGTCAGAGTCACGATAGGGTTGGCTGCCATCAAAATTGGCCTGTTCAGTAGTCAACCCTTCACCGGTATAAAAGGGCGTCGTGGTATGGGCGCGGGCCGCATATTCCCACTCAGCTTCTGTGGGCAGCCTGTAGCCCATCCATTTGGCAAAAGCATTGGCATCGTGCCAGTTGATCTGGGCCACAGGGAAATTGCCCCGCTGCCGTCCCCAAGGTTTCTTCCTTCCCGTGGCTTCACAGAACATATCAAACTGCGCATAGGTGATCAGGTATTTACTCATCGTAAAAGCACTCAGCGTCACTTCATGCTGCACTTCATCCTCGGCTCTATCCTGCTCAGAGGTGGGGCTTCCCATCATAAATGCTCCTGCCGGTATATCTACAAATTCAATAATCGGCTTGTTTTTTGAAGATTTTTTATTCCCCGAGTTATTTGATGTAGGAGGTTGATTTGGCGCTGAAATTTGTTCTTGCAGATTTTTATTTTTAGCTTCTATTGATTTCAAAATACTCTTATGGTCAATTGATTTGCCTTTCTGAAATACCATCTCAATCTTACGCGTATTCTTAATATTTTCTAAAGGATTTTCAGCTAGCACAATTAAATCAGCTTGTTTACCTACTTCAATAGTCCCTGCCTCATCCAAAATATGAAGCGCTTGAGCCCCATTTCTTGTAGCAATTTTTATAACCTCCAAAGGCGGAATGCCAGCTTCTACTAACAATTCAAGTTCACGATGTAAAGAAACACCGTGTGTAATCCATGGCATTCCAGCATCGGTACCTGCGGTAATAAGTACTCCATTATCATGGAACTGCTTTACCATCTGAAGAAAAACCGGAAATGCATTTTGCATTTCATTGAAAGTATCATCGGACCACCGGGATGTAAGCGGATGCAACTTTGTTCTACCCCATCTCATGGCAGAATTTGTTGGATCAAAATCTGGTTCTAATTTCTCTTTATAACTTGAATCGTTACCCCAAATGAAAGACTCCATTACTACTAAGGTGGGATCGACAACTATATTATTATCAACCAATGCTTTCGTAAGTTTTTCCATTTCAGGGCCATTTATATCAAAATTTTCTGTCCATCCCTTAATAAGGGTTGGATTAAAATTCCTCGTTGGATTTGCCAGATTGCGAAATTTATCACGCCTATCCTCAGGTATTAATTCCCAAAGCGGAGTAGCAATAGAGCTATGTAGCAGACCATCAATCCCGGCGTTTGCCGCAAAAGTCCAACTTGTGTATCCTAAATGTCCAATTACTTCCAAGCCAAGAGAATGTGCTTCATCAATTGCAACCTTTACCAAATCGGGTGAAAGGCTTGTGTATAGTTTTATATAATTCACTCCAATTTTTGCTTGTCGACGCACTTCTTTCCGCATTTGTTCTTCGGTCTCAACTATTGTCCCAAAAGGTGCAACAGATTCTGGACCATCTATGAGTTCGCCGGCTGTGAATATTCTGGGACCCATCGCTTCACCTGCGGCTACCTTATCGCGAAATTCAACCATCTCCACAGCCCCAGCTGCAGGAATGCGTAAAGTTGTGATTCCAAAAGAGAGCATAGCTTTACTAATCTCTTCAAAGTCTTCCATCATATGAGCATGCATTTCTATTAAACCTGGCATGACATATTTATTAGCAAACTTTAATGTTTTTGCATCCTTGGGGTAATCGGTCTCGCCTTGTTTATTAATGGCCGTGATTTTACCATTCTTTATTGTAATCGACATTAAAGGCTTTAATGAAGCTCCAGTTCCATCTATGATTGCAACTCCGTCTAAAACAAGTATTTCATTCAATTCACTATTTTGCTGATCGCTCCCTGCCGTTTTTCTATCATTTAGATCAAATGACTTTGTGATTTGAATTTGAGGATTATTGTTGTATATCTCTTTCAACTTTGCAAGATTATTAGCATCAATCGACTTCATTAATTTACAGATTTTATTGAGCGTTTCCATCTGTTCATCTGTTAACTGGCTGTCGTTTTCACGAGCATAATCGATTATGGGTGCATATTGATAAGCTGTATGTTCGGTTCCCAATATGGATGCCAAGTCTGTACAAACTTTACCCATTATCGAAATCATACCCGTATATCTGCCGGGAATACCATAGTGCTCAGGGTCTATTTCTTTCCGCTGCAACTGAAGCCACGCATCGTTGCTAAAATCAAATTGATCTCTACTAAAATCAACCCTATCCATGCTGGGATCCACTAGCATCCAACGACGGTCATTTTCATTCCATACTTCACAAATGGCATGACTCGTATGAAAATTGGGGATTAAATAGGTAGCATGCCCACCACGGACCCTGGCTGGTATGCCTTGATATTTTAAGATAGATGCCAGTAAAACGGCATTGTCTCTACAAATTAGTATTAATCGGTGTTCCGGTTTCCTGTCTTTGACTAAACCCCTGGAGTCGTATGAAACAAGCGCTTTTAAGATTGATTCAACTGTCGGGTACTTAAACATATCTTCTAATCGCTCTTCTGGTATTACATCCTGATACCTTGGTAATTCAGCATAGGGGTGAATTAACTGAGATCTTATTAAACTGCACAGCTCTACTAATGATTCAGGCAGATCGTCATACAAATATGCGTATTCACCTGGATCAGTAAATGAACTATACTGTCGATAGAAATCTAAAATAGAATTGTCGACTTTTGTTGAATTCTCTTGTGCGTTGCATCCAAATGCTGCGAGAATAAAAATTATAATCATTAATACGGTTTTTTTCACGGTAAAATCTCCTACTGTTTAAAATGGTTAGGTAAATTAAATTTGAGAATTAACGTTTCACTTCGATAGTCTTCATAACGTAGAATGGGCCTCTGCCCATCCTGTGCACTTTCATTCACTTAGATTTCACCACCCGAAAACTAAGACCTGCGCCTCTATTCCCTCGAGGATCTCCTGCCCGACATGCAGACCGGCATCTCCATCCAGGATTCCAAAAACCTCCACCACGAATAACTTTGATTTCGCCTGTTTCTGGCCCTTTTGGATTCATTTTTTCATCAGTGTTATACTCACCATACCAATCACTGCACCATTCCACCATATTACCATGCATATCATATACTTCAAATGCATTCGGCGAAAAACTACCTACAGTTATTGGTTTCTTCCTATTTATTCCTTTTTCGCAATTTGCATAAGGTTCTTTGCCGTTAAAATTGGCTTGATCAGTTGTAAGGCAATCACCTGTATAAAAAGGAGTGGTGGTATTTGCCCGAGCCGCATATTCAAATTCTGCTTCAGTTGGTAGCCTACAACCCATCCATTCGGCAAATGCAGTGGCATCGTACCAAGTTACTTGTGATACAGGCATATTAGGCTGCCCCCAATAGGGCCCAAGCCAGAGCCTTTTTCTTCCTGTCGATTCACAAAATAAATTGTATTGCTCAACGGTTATGCAATATTTACTCATTTTAAAAGCACTCAGGGTAACTTCATGTTGAATCTCATCATCTTGTCTTTCCTGCTCGGAAACAGTGCTTCCCATCATAAATGTACCTCCAGGTATATCTGCAAATTCAATAATGGGTTTATTTATTGAGGAATCTTTGGCTCTCGTGTTATTTTCAGTATTTATTATAACAGGTTCAAATTTTTTTGTGAATTGAATTTGAGAAGTATTATTATAGATTTTTTGTAATTTCGACATATCAGCATCAATGGACTTCATTAATTCACTGATTCTGTTCAGGATTTCGACTTGTTTTGTAGTGAATTGATTGTTTTGAAAAACATAATCTAATATTGGTGAATATTGGCCAATTGGATATTCGGTTCCCAATATCGATGCCAAATCATAACAAACGACGTTTGTTTTCATTAGAGGCGATCCATTATATTCATTTTGGCCGGGCATCCCATATAATTTTGGATTAATTTCTTTTTTTTGCAACTTTAACCAGACATCGTTGCTGAAGTCAAATTCTTCTCTATTGAAATCAATCCTATCCGCGCTGGGATCCACCAACATCCAACGCTTGTCTTTTTCATTCCATACTTCACAGATAACGTGGTGCGCATGAAAGCCAGGTATTAAATATGAAGCAAATCCATAACGAACCCTGGCCGGAATGCCGCGATATTTAAGTATGGATGCCAGCAAGAGGGCATTATCCCGGCAAATCAACATTAATCGATTTTCAGGTTTACGATCTTTGACTAAACCCCTTGAGTCATAGGATAGAAGCCCCTCCAGGGCCGATTTTACTGTCTGATACTTTGCTGATTCATTCCATCTTTCCTTAGGGATTTGGTCTCGATACATATCCAATTCCCATCCATAATTTATATATTGTGATCTAATGAGACGACAAAGATCTGGAAGAGAATCAGGTAGATTTTCGTACAAATATGCATATTCTCCCGGATCGGTAAATGCGCTGTATTGACGATAGAAATTCAAAAGATCCGTTTCAGTCTTTATTTGACTTGCGATAACAGAATTATTTGGATTTTTCTGTGCACTGCATCCTATAACTGCCAGGATGGCAATAATTAAAATAAATACTGTTTTTTTCATTGATAAACACTCCTAAACTAGTTTACATTATAAACCAAATGGGCAAAAAAATTATTCCCCGGGATTAATATATTTTTTCAGATTGGCGACATAGGTTTCAAATGCCTCAATTCCTTTGTCTGTAATTGACACAGCCGTATTCGGGTAATTATTAATAAACGATTTTTTAACGTTGATATATCCTGCGTCCCGCAGTTTTTTTATCTGTATGCTTATATTGCCCGATGTAGCCTGAGTAGAATCCTTAATAAAATTGAAATTGGCCTCATCGACTGAAATCAAAATAGAAACTATTGACAATCTGAGCTGTGAATGGAGTATAGGGTCTAGATCTTTAAACATTGTCTTTTCTTCTGGCATAATTAAGTAATAGCCCTGGAATTATCAATCCTACTACAACTCCTAACATCATGCTAAATGCTTGATAATCTCTATCAAGAAAGAAAGAACCGAGGCCAATTAAATTCATTAATCCACCTCCGATGGTAAGAGGTCTAGATTTGATGGATAATCCGCAAACAATGATCATTAAAGCCAATAAAATTATAAATACCGGGGCCATGGCTTCTCCAAGTTGATCCGAAAAGAAAAAGCCCATCGTCATAAGGTTCATTCCCACTATCCATCCTATGTTTCCTAAAATATTCCCGATAATGGTTTTAGGCAGGTTTTTCTTCTTTTCTTTTATCCAGATGTAGGTCATATAACTTCCACCAACAAGTGGATAAAGATAATTCGGGTACAAGGTAAATTTGTATAATTCCAATCGTGAAAGAATAAATTGACTCCCGATTACGATAAGTATCAAGGTGCCCCAAAATACAAGTACGTGGCCATTTTCTTTGAACCGTTCTTTAGTTTCTTCTATTGTCTTTGTGATTAATGAGAGACTTTCTTCAGGTGTTAACATTGTTTTGTCCATTGTTTTATGGTTAAACATTACTATTGGCCTCATCGTCTGAAATCAAAATAGAGACTATTGCCAGACGAAGCTGGGAATGGAGTTAGAGTCTAAATTGTTAAACATCGTCTTGACTTTTAGCTTTAATGAATAATAGTCCAGGAATGATAAACCCAATCACTGCAGCTAGTGACATGAATAATAGCTGGTATTGCCATTCAAAAAACAAAGCGACAAAGCCAATTATATTGACGATGAAACCGCAAATGACAATTGGCTTAAATTTAATGGATGTTCCTATTAAAATAATCCAAAAAGCCATGACAATTAAATAAAATGGGAAAAGAGCATCTCCAAGTCTATCATAGAAAAAGAACCCTAATATCATAAAATTCACTCCGAGAACCGCCCCCAATATTGTTATCATGCTACCAACAACGGTTTTCGGTGTGTTATTGCGTATATCTCTTTTCCGGAAGAAGGCATACATATAAAACCCGCCAAGTGGATATAAAAAGCAGGGCCAGCCGGTATAATTTTTCAAGCCCGTTTGTATAAAAATAAATTGAGTGAGTGTTACCGTGAATATTAAAATGCCCCAGAATACAAAAATGTGGCCACTCTCTTTGAATTTTTCTTTTGTCTCATCTATGGTCTGTGTTATTAATCTGAGACTTTCTTCGGGTGTTAGCATTGTTTTGTCCATTGTCTTATCTTTTCCATTGTATGGTGGTTGCCATCAATCATTGACACAAGTATAAACAAGTTTACGTTATAAATCAAGTAGTTTTTTTGTTTTACACCAGAGCATGGCACACGGATGACGGATCAGAACAGACTACATGGATTCCCACTGAACCAAAAAAAACTGTCTCCCCGGTAATCTTTTGGCCGGGGTCTATACTTAGCAGTGTCTGTGTTTTATCCTGTGAGTAAAAGATAGACAACAGAAATTAGACAGGATCAGGATTAACAGGATACAAGAGCTAAAAAAAGAGCATTGGTCCACGAAGCCCACGAAAAAGAGCGAAGAAGCTCCCAGATTTTTGAGATGTCAGAAATTATAATTTTCATTTCTACTATTTGGGCGGTTTTGTAAAGCTCGTCACCCAATAATGGACAGCCCGAAGTTATCAGCACTTTTGATATAACCAAGGGGAGTAAGGAGCATTTTGCACAGCTGGTGATTGACAAAGGCGTACTTTATGTTCGACATGAGAATGTGCTTATGGCTTACAGGATTCAGGAGTAGGGATCAGTATAAAAACTGTCTTGTAATTCTAAAATATATTGTCTATACTTAAAAATAGTAAAACTAACATCAATACCCTTTTCCCTACACTCAATTATACACTAATCCAATAATTTTTAATAGCCAATAATCTTGTATAACTTGGAGGGTGCTCCAATGAAAGCAAAATCAAGTTTGTACCCATGGGTCATTCTGATTTGCCTGTGGTCATTATGTCTTTCAGCTCAGGAGACGGGAAATGTACATCTGGCAGGCCTCCGAGTAGTTGGCCCCGGTCAGGGCCTAAACGGCACAGAGCTGCAACCTTTTCGTGAGAGCTCCGGCATCACACTTGTTTTGGTAGTTGAAGTGCCGGCCAAAAAGAAGATTGTAGAGTTGGATAACAAAAAAAGTTCCCTATCTCTGTTTAAAGATGATAAGGGAAGTAATCTGCTGGACAATGTACGCTGGGGCAGCTTTCCCAAAATCTCAGAGGACGGCCGATATGCTTTAATTGAAGTTTCCTCCAAGGCCCGTCCGGCATCCAAAGCCCTTAAGCTGGAGGCACAAGGTTTGGTGCATGTAATTGTGGCCGCTGCCTCTGTTACAGAAAAGATTGAGAATCTCAAACTTGAGGTGGGTACCACGGTCATTGTTCAGCAAGAAGGAATTGAAGTTTTAAGAGCGTCGTTGGAGAGTGATGATTTGGTATTGGTACTGCAGATGCGCAGCACACTTAAAGACAATATCAAAGACATCCGTTTTTTTAGTGCAGACGGTGTTGCCATTGATAATAATGGAACAGGAAGTATGACTTTCGGCAATTCGGCACAGGTTGAATACTATCTCTCTTATCAGTCTATTCCCAAAACGATATCTATTGAACTGGACTTGTGGCGTGAACTTGAAGTTTTAAACATTCCATTTGAGATTAAAGCTGGTTTGGGCCTATAAGCGGTTTTACAGCCATTTAATGGATGGAACGGGAATTGGTATTCACCAACATTGGAGCTAATCATCATGCTGATTATCAAAAACAGACAAAGGATTAGAAGTGGAGTCTGGACATGCCTTTTTGTGGTCCTGATCTGGGGAGGCATCTCGGCCATGGCTGCTGTGACAGGGGCCGAAAACACACCTGAGGCCGTGTTCAAAGCGGCTCAGCAGGCTGGTGCAAAAAGAGACTTTAAAGTCCTGGTGCAGTTAGTGGCACCGTCACAACATGTTCTGCTGGCCTTTGGGACGGACATGGCTGTTGGTATGTTTGTTGAGTTCAGAGAAGGGCCTAAAGCTGAGGTGTTGAAAAAGCAGTATGAAAAAATACAGAAGTCCCATAACGTCAAGAGTGTTGAGGATGATGATGGGGAGAAATTACAGATTGACAGCCAGACATCTCAGGAAGTGATTGATGCGCATATGCTTAAGCGAGCCAAGAGGCTTTATGATAATGTCGATGTCTTAAGCTATGTGCCAGCCCTAATGGGGATTGTGACTCCTTTGCCGGAGATGGCAGAGCAGGAGTTTTTCCCTCAGGATGAATTGATTAACCTGAAAGTTGATGGTGACCGGGCGGTTGGTAAAGCAGGGGACAAGGA
>JAGLOF010000044.1 GCA_023139105.1 bacterium | reverse complement strand
GGTTGTCGATGAAATACTTGGTAGTAACGATTTTTATGCTTTGCTACGGAATGAACTTGTCGGCATCAGTAAAAGTCCAAACAAAAAACAGCATCAAAATCGGTGCTAATTCTACAATAGTATCAAGTGATGATGCCAGAACTTGTATGTCATGTTTAATTGGCTATAGCCTGGATTTTGTAACCAGTTCAAAATTTAGTGTTACAGTAGAAATAATTTTCACACAACATAATGTTAAGTTAAAGGAAGTCTCAGTTGGTGACAATGAAGATGCTATGAATGGGTATAAATATTTTTATAACATGGATATTTCTATCAACTCATTTCTTTTTCCACTTTATTTTAAATTTCATCCTCTTGAAAATAGCAAATTATTTTTAATCGCTGGTTTGGAATATTGTTGGTTAGTTGGTGATAGATCAAAAAGTCATGCCCTTCTACATCTTCGTGAAAAATATGAAGGTGATTCAATAAATGATATAACTTATGATTATCAGAGAAATATAGAACCACATAGTTTTGCGTCTATGAGCTCAGGGATTAATGTAATTAGTGGTATTGGCTATATAATAAAACAATTTGATGTTCAATTGAAGTATTCATATGGATTACATGATATAAAGTGGGTTGATTTTATGTATTTCAACAAAAGCATCAACAATATTCAATTACATCTTGGTTATAGACTTTAAGCATTAACAGATTAAGGAGCATCACATGCGTTTTAACGGATGGAAATCTCTTCTTATTCTTCTCTTCTAAGCCTTACCACTGTAGTATTTGCTCAGCAGGTTCCGGTTTATTGACTCGTCTCGCTTGGTTGATGAGAGCAATACTGGTTTGTCGCCAATTTCACGCCCTGGCGGATTATGCTCCGTCACTCCTGTTTATGCAGATAATTTTTTCGATATTAATAGTAGTCAATTTTGACAAAGGTTTCGACTGTTGACTGAAAGCCCATTGTTTTCTAGGTCTCATATTCAATCGGTCTTGCGCAGCAGTAATTCTATACACATTATCATACGAGTGTACTATTTTTTGAGTCGGTATAAAGTCAAAAAAGTTCAAGAAAATTATTTCTACCTTGACAAAGGAAGAATAAATTTGTATTATTGCCAATAACAACTATTGCTATTGGCAAGGTGTTCAATGAAAAAGCCACTGTTTAAACTCATCTTTTCAATTAAACAAAAGTGTTCTGCCCGAGAAGAATTAATACGGGTGGATCTCAAATTAAGTCACTCCGAATTCCATGGAATTCTATCACTAGACAGTGATACTGCTGTTCCCGGTCATGTTTTTGCGGAATGTATGATGCTCTCTCCTTCCCGTGCTTCCCGCGTTGTCTCCAACTTACTCAAGAAAAAATATATTATAACCCGGTTTCATCCTGATGATAGACGAAGTCAGCTAATTAGCCTGACAGCTGAAGGACAGGAAAAAAAGGAATTAATCGAATCAAGGCTCAGGCTTTGTGAAAATTTGATTTTGGAAAAATATTCCGATGAGGATATCAAGGTAATTAAGTGGGCGCTGACACTGTTGGATGAAGCGCTTTAAAAAAACATCGTATTATGGGGGATTTATGAGTCGCCTCACAGAAAAACAGCAATTCCAAATTCTTGAATTAACACCACATGCCAGATTTGACAAGACCGAGCGCATACTCTATGGTCATGACATTGCCGCCATGCCCAGCATGGTCAAGCCGCTGATCGGCAAGACCATTCCAGATGGAATCGTCCAGCCTCAGAATGAGAAAGAGCTGGCCGCCATCGTGAAATGGGCTTATGCTCAGGGCATGGCCATCACGCCGAGGGCCAAATCCTCCTCCGGTTACGGCGGCGTCATCCCCATGAAAAAGGGGATGGTGATCGATTTTTACCGTATGCAGGAGATCGGTAAAATAGACAAGAAAAACATGACAGTGACTGCAGGCCCCGGAATTACATGGGAAAAATTGGATACGAGGCTGAAGCAAGAGGGTTTGACGCTACGTCTCTATCCCACCAGCTATCCTTCTTCCACAACCGGCGGCTGGCTGGCCCAGGGCGGTGCCGGTATCGGCAGTTATGAATATGGCTATTACGGCGAGAATGTCATCTCGGCCAGGGTGGTACTTCCCACCGGTGAAGTGAAAGTCTTTGAAGGCGATGATCTCTCGCTGATCTCCGAGGCTGAAGGCACTACGGGTTTCATCAGCCAGGTCACCTTGCGCATCATGCCGGATGAGGAGCTTGATGTCATTGCCCTGGCCTGTCCCGATGCCCATGACCTTCAGGACATGGTAAAACGTCTGGATGATTCCGATCTACCTATCTGGGCATTGATGTTCATCAATCCCCGTATGGCTGAGCTTAAGAATAAAGCACCGCTGCAGACGCATCTGGACCATCCCGTGGAAGAGAGAGTCATACTTCCCGCTGCCTATATTGTCACTCTGGCTGTCAGAAAAAAAGACGGTAAGGTGGTTCGTACCGCACTGACTGAGATTCTCAAACCCTGTCAGGGCGAGGTGCTCTCGGAGCGTATTGCCCAGCATGAGTGGGAAAACCGGTTCAAACTTATGGTTGTGAAACGCCTCGGCCCGTCGTTAGTCCCCTCTGAAGTCATTGTCCCTCTCGATTCTCTGGGTGATGTGATGACGGAGATTGAACGCAAAGTCGATCAGCCCGTAGTGAAGGAAGGCGTTATCATCCGTAAGGGAGTGAACGGGAACCCTGAAGTGGTTATTCTGGGTTTCATTCCGGCGGATCAGCGCAAGTTGAGTTACAACTTTGTCTTCGGTCTGGTGATGACTATCATGAAGATCGCTGAAAAACACGGCGGCCGCGCCTATTCTACGGGGATGTACTTTGCCGGCAAGGCCAAGACCGTGCTCGGTAAAGAACGTCTGAAGAATATGCGTCGATTCAAGGCGCAGGTGGATCCCAAGGGGCTGCTTAATCCTGGAAAAGTGTTCAATAACGGCCTGCTGGGTCTAGTCATGCGCTTTGCCCAGATCTTTGAGCCCCTGATCCGGCCCTTTGGCAACTATGTGATCACGGAAGTGGGCGAGCGGCCCACCAAGGCGGTGAAAGAGATTCCGGCGGACGTGGCCTGGTACGCCTATGCCTGTTCACAGTGCGGATATTGCGTGGATACTTGCGATCAGTTCTACGGCCGCGGCTGGGAGAGCCAGAGCCCGCGCGGCAAGTGGTACTGGCTTCGCGAATACATGGAAGGTCGCGTGCAGTGGGATCAGAAACAGGTGGATACTTTTCTTGTTTGTACAACGTGTGAAATGTGTAACAATCGCTGTTCGGCTGCCCTGCCTATTGAACCTTCCTGGATGAAGCTGCGCGGGCAGATGATTCAGAATGACAATAAAATGACCTTCCCTCCCTTTGAGATGATGGCTGCGGCTGTTATTGATCAGGGCAACATTTGGGCCGGTTATCGCCACTCCCGCACTGACTGGTTCCCTGAGGATCTGAAAGAGAAGCATGGTCCGGATCATAAATCGAAAAACATCTATTTTGCCGGGTGTACGGCCAGTTACGTGGAACATGATATCGGCATTGCTTCGGTCCGCCTTCTGGATGAGGCCGGTGTGGACTTTTCGTATTTAGGCGAAAAGGAGAGTTGCTGCTCCACGCCTATGCTGGTTGCCGGAAAGTGGGATATCTTCAGAGACACCATGATGAAGAACATTAATGCCGTGAAGGCAGCCGGTGCAGACACGGTGATCTCCTCCTGTCCGGCCTGCGACATGATGTGGCGTCACGTTTACCCGAAACATGCTGCCAAGTTGGGTATCGAATATAATATTACTGCTAAGCATTATAGTGAAGTGGTCTCAGAAAAAATCGCCTCTGGTGAATTCAAGTTTCCTGAAGGCAAGATGGAGAAGCAGAAAGTCACCTTCCACGATTCCTGTCACGCGGGCCGCGTTTCCGGCATTTACGAGCCCCCGCGTGATCTCATCAAGGCCATTCCTAATGTTGAGTTTGAAGAGATGGCCCACTGCAAGGAAGATGGTTTATGTTGCGGATCGGTTCTGACGTTGATCAAGGAACCGCATGTGGCCGCGGATATCGGTAAGGAAAGACTGGATGAGGCTTTGGCAATTGACGCCGATAAGGTGTTGGCTCTCTGTCCGTGCTGTGAATTTCAGCTGCGTGTTTCCAACAATAAAAAAGATATCGGCATGGAGGTGGTGGATCTGTCCCGATTCGCGGCTGAGGCACTTGGCTATGAACTGCCCGATCCCAATCCGGCGGTGCGTGAGCAGTGGGCGGTGTTTGAGGCGATGATCGATCTCATGACGCCGCAAGGATTTGCAGTCTTGATGGGCAGCATGTGGCCAGAGATGATTGACGCCATGCCATTTAATATGGGCCCCATGATGCGCGCCATGGGCAAGATTCCAGGTGCCTTGAATTTGATGAAGCCCATGTTCCCGGTGCTATTCCCCAGATTGCTGCCAATGATGATGCCCAAGGTGATGGACACCATGCTTTCCCGTGTGGCGGACGCGATTCCCATGCCCGATTACATGGCGGAGCAGATGCCTGACCTCATGCCCGGAGTGATGGGCAATCTCATGCCGCATATGATTGGCGATGTGGTGCCGCTGATCACACAGCCTATGATCGACTATCTCAGAGGCAAGAACGCATAACCATTCCTAATGGCCTGTCCGGGCGCTTCGCCCGGCGGGCTGTTGTTTTTATTTGGGAGATTATTGATGAAAAAAAGAGTGATTGTTTTTCTGTTCGCTGTCCTGATGCCGGCATTGCTGTTGGGTCAGGGCTTTGTGCAGCCCGGCTTTTCCGGCGATGCCGGCGTAGTCAGCCGTTATATTTGGCGCGGCATGGACATGATGCCGGATAACGCCCCCACGGCGCAGCTCAACATGAACTACGTATTTGGCATGTCGGGCATAAGTTTCTCGGCTTCGGGTTCCATGGCGATGCGCGACCGCGACTTGTTGAAAGCGGGCGACGAGGCGATTTTTGTCCTGGACTACAGCAAAGTCGGTGAGAAATTCGGCTTCACTTTTGGTTTGAACAACTATCTCTATCCCAACGCCGGGGGAGACAGTTACTCACCGGAAATCTACACCGGTATCTCGTTTCAATCCATCATCATGTTTCCCACTTTGACATTTTATTATGATTTCAATCTGGCTGATGACTGGTATGTCTCACTCTCCGGCGGGCAATTCGTGCCCATCGGTGAGCGGCTTTTCACATTGGGCTGGGTGGTGGGCTACAACCACGGCCAGTTCGGCACCGATCCGGGCATCAGCCATATTGATATCACATTGTCGACCGATGTCTTCCCCTTTGGTCAGAAGGTGACGCCGGTGATTGGCTATGTGATCACGCCGGGCGACCGCGTGAATATCGAGAATGAATTCTGGTTCGGTGCACGCTGGGCGTTTTAAGTGAACACCAATCCGTAGGAGGATTGACGATGAAACATCGAATTACTTTAATTTTGACGTTACTGATTTTATTGTTTACGGTTCAGGTTCAAGCCGATGATATAAAAATCGGCGTCTACACGCATTTAATCGAAATTCCCGGTGGCGATTTTGACGCAGTGTGCGCGCAACTGGAAACGGCACTGACTGCATCGGATTTTGATTCTGCCGGTGCCTGGGAGCTGGACACGCCCAACCCCCATGACTACCGCGCCAAGGTTTTCGTCATTACCGATTCAGCGTACACCGTTGCTGTTTCGGCCCTGGAAGGCCATCGCTTTCTGGCCGTGCCATTACGTTTTGCCGTGTATGAGGGCGTCGGGAAACAATCGATTAAAATCAATATGACCAATCCGGTTGCCGCTGCTATGGTCTATTTTCATGAAGCGGATGGCTATACCTCTCTGATCGAATCGGCACGTCTGCTGAAAGACAGAATGGTGATGATCGTCGACGGTGCTTTTGAGGGCAGCATCACCTCAGAAGATATAGCACCGTTGCGTAGCGAATCCGCCTTGAACGGATACAATGGAGACGGCCCCGCCAAGGTCATGGCTATGTTCAAGAATTATCGAAAGAGCCTGAAAGCGGTGAGCAAGGAAAAGAGTGGTGACAATGCTCAAGCTGCTTTTGAGAAAGCCTGCGCGGTTTTTGAGGCAAATATCGCCAAAACGAAAGAAGGATGGAAGATCATCGCTTCAACCTCGGGAGATCGGCGGAAGCTGTATAGCATCTCCCGACCGGAGACAGAGGCACTGGCCATGAAAATCGTCGGTATTGCCCGCGACTCTGACGACGACCCGGTGCCTGGCATTGATCATGCCGCTGCCTTCCCCATCGAAGTGCTGATTTTTGAAGAGGATGGCAAAATCCTGACCACCACTTTGGGTGAGATGTGGCGCATGCAGTTCTATTTCTGGGACGCTGGTTATGGGGCTTTTGCCAAACATGCACAGGTACCGTCACAAATTTTCGGATCCATTAAAAAGGTTATCAAAGGCAAGTAATTCGATCATTATGCAGTTTATCTGTCTTGATTTTAAAATGGAATAAAGTTTCTCTATGATTTTACGTGATCAGTCGGTATTTTATATATATTCTGCATTGAAAAGGAGCTTTCCATGAACCGCATCCGCATTAAGCGGGGGCTTGATCTGCCGCTGGCCGGATCACCGGATTCTGACAGAATGGATAGCATGTCACCTACCAGGGTGGCAGTACTGGGAAGTGATTATCCGGGTTTAAAACCGCGAATGGCAGTCAAGCCAGGTGATACTGTACAGATTGGTGATTTGCTTTTTACAGATAATACAACACCGGGAGTACGATATTGTTCTCCTGTTTGCGGTACTGTAAAAGCTGTGAATCGTGGACAACGCCGTGTATTGCTGTCAGTAGTAATTGATGTTGAGCATAATTCTGCAGGCCAATTATCATCTTTGGACCCTGTTACAACTGACATCCCATTAATTATTAAGCAGCTCTGTATGACAGGTCTGTGGACAGCACTTCGTACACGTCCTTTCGGAAGAGTTGCAAATCCTGATATCAGGCCGGCTGCTATTTTTGTAACTGCAATGGATACAGAACCATTTGCTCCTTCCATGGCTCCATTGGTAATTGGAAGAGAAGAATCATTTGTGGCCGGAATCTCTGTTTTAAAGAGATTAACCGAAGGCAGTGTGCATATCTGTTTTGGTCCTGATTACAAACCACCATTAATTGATGATGTAAACTTTGTCGAATTCACTGGCCCGCATCCTTCCGGACTTCCCGGAACACATATACATTTCCTATCTCCAGTTCATCGCAACAGGCATGTATGGCATATCGGCCTACAGGATGTCATAGCTTTCGGCCTATTGTTTTCACAAGGAGTGCTTGATTTTTCACGTATAATATCTCTTGCCGGACCTGAAATAAAAGCTCCTAAGCTTGTAAAAACAACTATCGGTGCCTCTCTGGATGAATTAATATCAGGTAGGTGCATACCGGGAATGCGGCGCATTATCTCAGGATCTGTTTTAAACGGACATACAGCTGATGGCCCCACTGCTTTTCTGGGAAGGTATCATCAGATAGTTTCTGTTATGGCCCAAGACAATGTGCGTCGATTATTTGGTTGGCTCTCTCTGGGATGGCCGTTATTCTCAATACGTAACATGGTGGCTTCACGCCTAATACCCGGTAAAAAATTGGCCCTGACTACAGCACAAAATGGTGGGCATCGCACAATTGTGCCTATCGGCAATTATGAAAAAATGATGCCTCTCGATATACTCGCAACCCCATTGTTGAAGGCTTTGGCATCGACAGATCTCGATGAGGCAGAAGCCCTGGGAGCCCTGGAACTCATAGAAGAGGATCTGGCACTGGCTACATTGGTTTGTCCGGGTAAGATAGATCATGGAGTCAACCTTCGCACTGTATTGACCCATATCGAGAAGGAGTGCTGATGAAACTTTTCAGACGATTCCTGGATCGCAAGGCCTCTCTTTTTGAAAAAGGCGGACGTCTGCACGCCATATATTTTCTATGGGAAGCCATCGATGGTTTTCTGTATAATCAAAATACTCAGACCACAGGCCGCGTGCATGTACGTGATGCTGTAGATCTTAAACGATTAATGATCACGGTGGTCTGGGCACTGGTTCCGGCTGTAATTGTGGGTATATATAATACGGGCTTTCAAGCCAATACTGTTCTGGTGGGATTAGCAGAAATTCCGGCAGGCAGCTGGCAGCGTGATGTGATGCTGTGGATGGGCATCAATTTTGATCCCACTTGTATCGGCACAAATCTGCTTCACGGCATGCTCTATTTTCTGCCGCTTTACATTCTGACCCTGGCCGTGGGCGGCTTCTGGGAAGTGCTTTTCGCCTGCGTCCGGAAACACGAGATTAACGAGGGCTTTCTGGTCACCAGTTTGCTCTTTCCCTTGATTCTTCCACCTGGCATGCCTTTATGGCAGGCGGCCATCGGCATTTCTTTCGGTATTGTTATAGGCAAAGAGGTCTTTGGCGGTGTGGGGATGAATATCTGGAACCCGGCTCTCGTTGGTCGCGCTTTTCTCTTCTTTGCCTATCCGGCGGCGATCTCCGGTGACAAGGTCTGGGTGGCGGTTGACACCATCAGTCAGGCTTCACCTTTGGCTCAGGCTGCTGATGCCTCAATGGGTATGACATATTCCTGGATGGACAGCTTCCTCGGTTTGATCCCCGGTTCCATAGGCGAGACCTCAACTTTGGCCATACTTTTTGGCGCAGTCATTCTGATCGCCACTGGTGCGGCATCTTGGCGTATCATGCTCAGTGTCTTCGGTGCCATGGGGGTGACATCTCTGCTGTTTAATCTTATCGGTTCGGCCACCAATCCCATGTTCGCACTGGGACCGCAGTGGCATCTGGTTTTGGGTGGATTCGCTTTTGGTGCGGTGTTCATGGCCACAGATCCGGTCTCAGCAGCCGTGACCAAGCCGGGACAGTATCTCTATGGCGGACTCATCGGCTTCCTGGTAGTCATGATCCGCGTTGTCAACCCTGCCTTTCCCGAGGGTATGATGCTGGCCATTTTGTTTGCCAATACATTTTCGCCCATTTTTGACAGGCTTGTGATTCAGTCTCATATGGCCAAACGGAAGAGGCGTCTGGGTATCGGATCGTAAGGCATATACCACGAAGAAGAGAAGATCAAGAGATTTCACCACAGAATACACGGAATACACGGAATAAAGTAATATTAGAGAGTTGTAGATGCAATGCTTGCGTCTTATGATTGAGGAGATATGCCGGTTCTTTAAAAATAAAGCAGAGTAAAGAGAGGTTGCCTACGAAAAAACGAAAAAAACGAAAAGAGTTTTTATGATAAAAATACTTATATTTGGTTTGTCTTTTTTCCGCTCTTTTTCGTCTTCTCCGTAGGCCACGCTTTTGCTGTTGCCGTGTGGTAATAGCAATTGGATAGAATTGACAAATTGAGGAATTTGTCTATGCAAAATGAGAGTACAAAGAAGACTATTGTTGTTGCATTAGCGGTGTGTCTTGTCTGTTCGGTGCTGGTCTCGGCCACGGCCATCGGGCTGAAGGCCAGGCAGCAGGAGAACCAGCGTCTTGAAAAGCTGCGCAACATTTTGATTGCCGGTGGCATCGAGACAGCCGGTGGTGATGTGGACGCGCTCTACAGGGAAAAGATTGAGTCTATGCAGATTGATCTGGCCAAAGGAACTGTGTCCGCATCGATGGAAAATGTGGATTTGAAAGTGGCATTGAAGAAGGCCGTGCTACATGAGGCACTTTCGCCGGAAAAGGATTTGGCCGGCATACGCGTACGCCCCAGGACGTTGAGCATTTATTCTGTCCGGGAAGGTGATGCCGTCACCCGCTGGATTCTGCCAATTGCAGGAAAAGGCCTGTGGTCTACAATGTATGGGTTTATCGCCTTGGATGCCGATCTCAAGACAGTCCGCGGCCTGACTTTCTATGAACATGGCGAAACGCCGGGCCTGGGCGGAGAGATTGACAATCCCCAGTGGAAGGCCCAATGGAATGGCAAGATGGTCTTTGACGAGGCCGGATCGCTTAAGCTGCAGGTGATCAAGGGGAAGGTGGATCTCTCTTCGCCTCAGTCCAAATATCAGATCGACGGTCTGTCTGGCTCTACGCTTACTACGCGGGGTGTTGATATGACCATTCAATTCTGGCTGGGTTCCAATGGTTACGGGCCGTGGCTGGATAAAAAACGCGGAGATGGCTAATCCTATGAAAAAATTTACTGTCCTTTTCGGCCCTATATTTAAAGAGAATCCTATTACGGCACAGATCCTTGGTGTTTGCTCGGCTTTGGCTGTGACATCAAAGTTGGAGACAGCCATTGTAATGTCCCTGGCTGTTACTTTTGTACTGGCTTTTTCAAATTTGTCTATCAGTGCTATTCGTAAACATATTCCCGGTTCTATCCGCATTATTGTAGAGATGACTATTATCGCTTCTCTGGTGATTATTGCCGATCAGCTCATAAAGGCATTTGCCTATGATGTATCAAAGCAGTTGTCGGTTTATGTAGGTCTTATTATTACCAATTGTATAATAATGGGTCGGGCCGAAGCTTATGCCCTGAAGAATCCGCCAATTCAATCAATGCTTGATGGAATTGGAAATGGTCTTGGTTACAGTTTGATTCTTGTGATTGTGGCTTTCTTTAGAGAGTTGATTGGTTCCGGTACATTGTTGGGTCATACTATTTTGCCTTTGTATACAGATAGTGGATGGTATATTCCCAATGGTCTGTTCCTGCTGCCTCCCAGTGCATTTTTTATAATTGGACTTATTATCTGGGCTATTCGTACCTGGAGACCCGAAGAGAATGAAGAATAGTATCATAATTATTAGTATTATTTCCGGGGATACAAATGTTTGAACATTATCTCAGCCTGTTTATAAGAGCTATATTTCTGGAGAATATGGCTCTGGCCTTTTTTCTGGGGATGTGTACATTTCTTGCAGTTTCCAAACGTGTGGATACTGCCGTTGGTTTGGGTATTGCAGTTGTTGTAGTGCAATCTATTACCATGCCTGTAAACAATCTTATCCTGCATTATCTATTGGCAGATGGTGCCCTGGCTTGGGCTGGATTGCCCAATGTGGATTTAACATTTTTGGGCCTTATCTCATATATCGGTGTAATTGCTGCCATGGTGCAGATTCTTGAGATGTTTTTGGATCGCTTTGTCCCAAAGCTCTACAATTCTCTGGGAATTTTTTTGCCTTTGATTACTGTAAACTGTGCTATTTTAGGTGGTTCACTCTTGATGGTGGAGAGAGATTATAACTTTGGAGAATCTGTAGTATTCGGTATTGGATCCGGAGTTGGATTTGCATTGGCAATAGTTGCACTTGCAGGAATCCGTGAGAAGATGCGTTATGGTAATGTGCCCAAAGGTCTTCGCGGTCTTGGCATTACATTTATCACAGTTGGCCTGATGGCTATATCATTCATGCTATTTTCAGGCATTCAACTTTAGGGGGGTACATGGCCGGGTCTGTACAAATGCTCCTGGGTGTTGGTTTTTTTACTATTATAGTTCTTACGCTGGTAGTAATTATTTTGGCGGCCAAGGCACGGCTTATGCCGTCCGGTTCAGCAGAAATTATTATCAATGATTCCGAAAAGCATAGATATGAAGTTGCCCTGGGAGGTAAGCTATTAAACACTCTTGCCGAAAGAGAGATATTTCTTCCTTCTGCCTGCGGTGGAGGAGGAACCTGTGGTCAGTGTAAGTGCAAGCTAAGTGCAGGTGGAGGTTCTCTGCTTCCTACTGAGGCGTCTGTTCTGACTCGTCTTGAGGCAAGGCAAGGATACAGACTAAGTTGCCAGGTACCTGTCAAGGGTAATTTGAAATTGGAAATCCCGACGGAAATTTTTGATATTAGAAAGTGGACATGTAAAGTACGCTCAAACATAAATGTTGCTACTTTCATAAAGGAGTTAATTCTTGAGCTTCCGGCTGGAGAGAATGTTGATTTTCGTGCAGGAGGTTATATACAGATTGAAGCACCTGCCCATGTTGTTTCATACCGGGATTTTAAAATAGAAGATGAGTACAGGGGTGACTGGGATAAATTTGACATGTGGCGATTTGTCTCCAAAGTAGAAGAACCTGTTATGCGTGCCTATTCCATGGCCAATTACCCGGAGGAAGAGGGGGTCATCATGCTTAATGTGCGTGTTGCTTCACCCCCACCACGTCTGTCCAATGTACCGCCGGGTCAGATGTCATCTTTTATTTTCAACCTTACACCAGGAGATGAGGTGGTGATCTCCGGCCCATACGGAGAATTTTTTGCGCGGGAAACAGACAATGAGATGATTTTTATAGGCGGTGGTGCTGGCATGGCCCCCATGCGCTCACATATTTTTGATCAACTCAAACGTCTGTCATCCAAACGTAAGATCTCTTATTGGTACGGTGCCCGGTCCAAACGTGAATCCTTCTACGATGAAGAGTTCGATCAGCTGGCTAAAGCTAATCCAAACTTCCGTTGGGCATTGGCTTTGTCAGAACCATTACCGGAGGATTGTTGGATAGGGCCTACCGGTTTTATCCATCAAGTGCTTTATGATGAATATCTCAAAGATCATCCGGCACCCGAAGATTGTGAGTATTATCTCTGCGGTCCACCGATGATGAATGATGCAGTAACTGCTATGCTTGACAGCCTGGGGGTTGACCCGGAAAATATAATGTTTGATGATTTTGGTGGATAGAGCAAACTCCAATGGAACACTGATCACACGGGAAGAGCGGATAATCATGGATGGAGATAGGGTGAGGGTTGAAGAGCAAGAGCTTTTGCCTACGAAAGGAACGAAGAAGAGCAGAAAAGAAGAGAAAAAATAATTAAAGCAAGAGCGCTGCCCACGGAGCACACGGAAAAGAGCTGGAGTAATAGGATTTAGGGATTATTACTTTACCGTCATCCCCGAACTCTTTATGCCGACCGGAGGTCAATGCTCTTGTCGGGGATCCATTATAAGTTTCCCGGTTGTGGTAAATAGAGCAAGAGCATGGTCTACGAATACTACGAGAGCGTAAAAGTATAGATCCTGGGGTTGTCAGTGTTCGTGATTGCATCAAGCGATCCACAAAAAGGAGTGTGATATGAAGACGGCTGAAGAGATCCTGAAAGAAAAAGGATGTGAATTAGTCTTTCTTGGATCTCAAGAGACTGTGGCTGAGGCACTGAAGTTGATGGCTGCACACAAAATCGGCTCTGTTTTGGTGAAAGATGGTAATGTGTTCAGGGGGATTTATACAGAAAAAGATTTAGTACGCGATGCTCAGGTCCCAGGGTTTAATCCTGGAACGACAATGCTTAAAAAAGCAGCAACGTCAGAGTTGGTGTTTGCCCCTCATGATACGGCTGTCTATTCTCTTCAGGATTTGATGTTGGGCAAACGATTACGACACGTATTGGTGATGAAAGAGGGGCGGGCGTTGGGACTGTTATCTATTGGTGATTTGACCAGGGCTGTATTGAACGAGAAAAAAGAACAATTGTCAAAAGTCAGTTGGAGTTATTATGAAGACTGGAAATGGAAAAAATGATAAGTTTCATAATCATCGTTTGTGTAGTCATGCTGGCTTTTTCTTTATTGGCGGGTGTATTAATATTTGCCCGATATAAAAAACGGCCTTCAGGTTGTTGTGGAGAGGGTCACTGCCAGACAGAGTCTGGGGCTTCATCCGAACATGAATGCTGCGGCACTTCCGTACATTCAAAAAAAATGGTTTAAATTGAATCGATTGATTCGATAACCAAAAAATCTCTTGAGGGAGGAACAAATGAACAAAATGCGTACAAGAGCAGTATTGCTTTCTATTCTGCTTATTCCGGCTTTGCTGTTGGGTAATGGTTTGAATCTCAATGGTGTTGGTTCCAAGTCTATTGGTATGGGAGGCGCTTTTGTGGGCCTGGCCGATGATTTCAGTGCAGTCTTTTTTAATCCTGCTGGTTTAAGCCAGTTGAAAGGTACAAATTTCAGTTTTTACTTTACCGATGTGATTCCAACAGCAACATACAAATTGGATATGGCAGGTATAGATGCTACCAGTAAAACCAATCACTATATCTCCGGTGCTTTGGCAGCCTTTTTTGATGTAAGTGAAAAAATCAAGCTTGGCTTCTATGCAGATATACCCTCAGGCCTGGGTGCTGAGTGGGATGGCAAGGACCTTGCTAACTTGGGCGGTAATTTCTTATGGATGAGCAAGATCGGTATTTTTAATTTTGGTCCGGCCATATCATTTAAGGCTTCAGAAAAATTTGCCATTGGTGCCACTGTAAATATCGCTTATGGTATTATGGAGATGCAGCGCCCTGTAGATGCAGATGGAAACGGTACAATGGATGCCCAGTATGTAGATGATGGCCATGGTACTGGTCTTGGTTTTACAATTGGTATGCTATTTAAACCCAGCCCCAAATTCCAGATCGGTCTAACCGTTAAAACAGAGAATAAAGTTGGTTTTTCCGGTACAGCAAATGCACCTTTGATGCAACAGATGGGTGCTCCGGCAGATTCTGATTTTGATCGTGATATCACCTGGCCTATCTGGGTAGGCGGCGGCATTGCTTTCATGCCCAATGATAAACTTACTTTTACTGCCGATGTTCAATGGACACAGTGGTCAAAGATAGATCATATTATGACAAAATATGCTGATGCAACCTGGGCTTTTGCCATGGGCCAGATGGGTGGGGATAAGATGCCTTTCCATTGGGAAGATGCTTTACAGATTCGATTTGGTGCTCAGTACAAGTTGAATGAGACAATTGCTCTTCGTGCAGGTTATTATAATGATCCTACTCCAGGTGTAGATGAAACGGCCAATATTCTTCTGCCTCAACTTTCATATAATGTCATTACCGTTGGCATGGGTTTCAATGCAGGTGGTCCATTCAGCTTTGATTTTTCATTAGAGTACCTGATGGGCAAGGATTTAGAGATCCCAGTGGGAACTTATGCTCATGCCATGCCCGGAATTCACGGCATGACAATGATTGTTCCTAATATTGCAGTGCATTATAATTTGAGTAAATAAGGCTGTTTGAAATGTAAACGTCCCCGACCATTTGGCCGGGGACGTTTTTTTATATACTTTAATGTTCAATTTATAATGTAAATTTTCCAACCAATAATTTGAGAGAGTCTGTCTCATTGTTTAATTGCTTGGCACTTCCTGCAAGCATTTCCGCTCCGGAAGCAGATTCTTTGGTAACAGTAGAAATTGCATCAACATTTCTTGATATTTCTTCAGCTCCGGCACTCATTTCCTGTGTAGCTGCTGCAATTTGAGATATCATTCCCATAGAATTGTTTACTGAAATTATAATGTCTGACAGAGCATTTTCAGTTTGCCCAATTGCTTCCTGGCCGGCTTTGATAACTATCTGTGCCTTGTTGGTTGCAGATTCCGCTTCTTGAGTATCTTTCTGGATCGCCGAAATTGTCTCACTGATCTGTGCTGTTGCATTGGTTGTACGCTCTGCGAGTTTACGGACTTCATCTGCTACAACGGCAAATCCGCGTCCCTGCTCTCCTGCCCTGGCAGCTTCAATAGCAGCATTTAAAGCCAGCAGATTGGTCTGGTCTGCAATATCTTCTATGACATTTATAATTTCACCTATTTCATCAGTACGTTTTGCAAGAGATTGTATAGTATCAACATTTTGACTTGATGTTGATACTATTTTTTCCATACCTTTACGAGCATCTTCCATTGCTTTTGAACCCCGCTCTGCCATTGTTGTTGCAGTCTCTGCAAGTTGTGCTGTCTGATTTGCGTTACTGGCATTTTCAACAATGGTTGCTGTCATTTGCTGGACAGCTGCGGCTACTTCTGTTGTTTGAATTGTTTGATTTTCCGCTCCTGCTGCAAGTTGAGAGGATGTGGACCCAATACCTAAAGATGCTTTCATTATTGAATCCGTATTTGCTTGCAGGCTTTCAACAATGTTTTTGATACTCAGTCTCATTAAATCAATTGCACGAAAGGTATCGCCTATTTCATCGGTACGTGCACTTTGTAAATTGTGAGTGAGATCACCACTGCCTATCTCGCGGGCCAGGATGGTAATCTCTTTCATGGAATCGTCAATATCTCCTATAACCAAAAGGCTGAGTCCAAATCCCATTGCAGAAATAAGTATACATATAATTAATTGAAACTTAAGCATATCGTTGGCATTTTTAATATTGGTACCGGTTAACATTTTAACTGCATCATTTGTAGCAACATGAATTTTTGAATTAAGTTTCAGGAGGCGGTCTATTGATACACTGCCGGAATCTTTAATGTATTTATCTGCTATTGATGTAAATTGTACCATTAGTTTGGAAATTTCAGACAATTTGGAGGAAAACTGATCATTATCAGATTCTGTAATGTCAAGTGTCTGTCCTGTTTTGGTATTTATAAGTAGTGTGCCACCATTAAGAAAAGCATTAGTTGTAGAGTTAAAGAGTTTTCTTGTAGCATTTATACTTGTCTCAATATTATTGGCGGCAAGTAAGATTTCCTTCATATGCCTCTGGTTCAGCATTCTCTGGCGGCCGGCTACATCAATTATCAGATCATCCGTTTTATTTCTGCTAACGGTGTCATATGTATAAACCATTAGACCTGCCATGGAGAAGATAAACAGTATGGGTATTGCCATTAATTGATAGCGGATTTTAATTTTGCCCAGAATTTCTGTGATAAAATTTGTTTTCACTTTGTTTCTCCCTGTAACTATTGAAAATAATGTGCCTGATGGGTGTTAGGCTTATAGCCGGGACGAGCCTGGGGTGAGTACCGTCTATTATGGTGTTGATTTAGAAAGCAAAAAAATCTGCAATTAATGTGCCTAAGTCATTTTTTGTTGATTCATGTATGGTTTTTTGGAGATGTGCACAAAATGAAATGTTGTTGTTTTCGGAATGAAAGATGGGGGTTTCCGGAATCTGTATGGTGATATGCTACACAGCGTTTTTCTGAATTTTAAATGATTCAGCGCAAGGCAGCACTTCGATTCTGTATAGAGACAAATAAAGCTTGCTTTTGAAAGTCAATTTCAGTATTCTATATGGAGTAATTAACCGTAACTCTAAGATGAAGGGGAGATTTTCCCTGACATTCAGGAGGAAGAGATGGATATACGTACAAATGAACGCCGCATTGGTTTTGTAGGTATCATCATAGACCAACCCGATCAGTCCTACCATGAACTGAACGATATTCTCCATTCTTATTCTTTCCTGATTGTTGGAAGGCTGGGTTTGCCTTACAGGGATCGACACTTATCAATCATTTCTCTTATCGTAGATGGCAACACAGATGACATTGGAGCTTTGACCGGAAAAGTCGGTCAGCTACCAGGTGTTACTGTGAAGACAGGCTTTGCCAAGCTTTAAACACAATTCCCCTTTTTAGATTTCATAGAAAATTGAATTATTTGGAATTATCAAAAAAGAGAATTTGCGCTTGACGTTGCCATAGATCGCCATCAAAGATATTATATGTTTTGTCGAGTCCTGATTACAGGGTATGTACCCTCCATCTCTACTATTTGTTGGTGATGACAGGAAAGGAATACTGAATGGACCACAAACAGGCAATTATAAATGAATCCAAAATTCAACAGATTTTGGACAAGAATCAATCTGTAACCGATAAGGATATACTGGATGTTATACGCCTTTCCCGCAATATGAAAGGTTTGGATATTGAGCAGGTAGCTATTCTAATGCAGGCTCACGATCCTGAAGTGCTGCATGAACTTTATGATGCGGCCAAATGTGTTAAAGAGACAATTTATGGTCGCCGCCTTGTTATATTTGCCCCTATGTATGTCTCCAACCTCTGCGCAAATGAGTGTCTCTACTGCGCTTTCCGCGCTCGCAATAAAGCCATTAGTCGACGTTCCCTGACCCAGAAGGAAGTGGCCGAGGAGACACGTGCACTCATCGATCAGGGGCACAAGCGCATGCTCTTGGTTTCCGGTGAGGCCTATCCCCGTGAGGGTTTTCCCTATATATTGAAATGCGTAGATACAATTTATAATACCAAACACAATAATGGTGAAATACGTCGTGTAAATGTGAATGTTGCCCCTCTCTCGCTGGATGAATTTAAAGATCTGAAGGCGGCTGATATTGGTACATATCAACTTTTCCAGGAGACATACCACTGGGATACTTATCATCGTGTTCATGTAGCTGGCAGGAAGCGTGACTATAACTGGCGGATTACTGCTTTAGACCGGGCAATGGAGGCAGGTATAGACGACCTGGGCATTGGAGTCCTTTTTGGTCTTCATGATTGGAAATTTGAGATGCTGGCACTTTTTCAGCATATTCAACATCTGGAAGATCGCTATGGCATAGGGCCGCATACAATCAGCGTGCCGCGCCTTGAACCGGCTACCGGTTCTGATATTGCCGAGCATCCACCCAAACCTGTAAATGATGAAAATTTTTCCAAGATTATGGCCATTCTTCGCCTGGCAGTCCCGTATACGGGCATAATTCTCTCAACCAGAGAGACAGCTGAGACACGGCGTAATAGTTTTGATCTGGGAGTTTCTCAGATATCCGCAGGCTCCCGTACAAATCCCGGAGGTTATGGAGATGATGACACTGTTGATTCCAGTCAGTTCAGTCTAGGTGACCATCGTGATTTGGATGAGGTGATTCGTGATGTTGCTTCGTTGGGTTACACACCGTCATTCTGTACCGGCTGTTATCGTCTGGGTAGAACAGGTGCAGATTTTATGGATCTTGCCAAACCGGGTGATATTAAGTGCCATTGCGATCCCAATGCATTGTCGACATTCCAGGAATATTTGATCGATTATGCCACACCGGAGACCAGGGTCGTTGGCGAGAAGACCATCGCTGAAGCGCTTGCGGAAATGGATCCGGTCATCCGGACCCGGTCGGAAAAGATGGTCGCTCAGGTTAAAGCCGGCAAACGGGATGTGTTCTGTTAGAAGTTTTAAAGTAACAAGGATGAAGTAATAAGGATGAAGTAACAAGTAAAAAGTATAAAGTAAAAAGTGAGAGCAAGAAAACAGATAGGATTAAAATAGATGGCGGAAAAAGCGACAGATTATCGAATAGAGAGTGATCTGCTCGGAGAGAGACAAGTGCCGGCTGAGGCGATGTATGGCATTCATACGGTGCGGGCAGTGGAGAATTTTTCCATCGCTCGTCGGCCGGTTTGTGAAGGTTTGATCCGGGCTTACGGTATGGTGAAGTTGGCTGCGGCGGAGATCAATCGCCTGCTTCATTTTTGGGAGGACGATGCCAAGGCTGAAGCCATTTGCCGTGCCTGTCGCGAACTGTCTGAGGGTCTGCTCTCGGAGTGGATCATTGTTGACGAATTGCAGGGTGGTGCCGGCACTAGTTTGAACATGAATGTGAATGAAGTGATTGCCAACCGGGCTTTGCAACTCCTGGGAAAAGCTTTTGGCGATTATGACACGGTATCACCATTGGATGACATCAATCGTCATCAATCAACTAATGATACATATCCCACAGCATTGAAGCTGGCGGCTATTTGGGCCATACGCGGTCTGGAAGAGAAGGTGGTGGCCCTGCAGGAAGCCTTTCAGATCAAGGAGAAAGACTTCGCTCATGTCGTTAAAGTCGGCCGCACACAGATGCAGGATGCAGTGTTGACCACTCTTGGCCGTGAAATGTCTGCTTATGCCGAGGCCCTTGGCCGCGACCGCTGGCGCATTTATAAATGTGAGGAACGGCTTCGTGTCATTTCGCTGGGGGGGACGGCTATTGGTTCAGGACTTGGTGCGCCGCGGAAATTTATCTTTCGTGCGACCGATACACTGAGAGAGCTGACGGGCATTGGTTTTGCGCGCAATGAGAACCTTACAGATGGGACGCAGAACGTTGATGTGTTCGTGGAGGTCTCGGGTATTCTCAAGGCCGCGGCGTCCACGCTGATGAAAATCGCCTCTGATTTACGATTGCTTTCCTCCGGACCAGAAGCCGGATTGGGCGAGATCCGCCTGCCGGAGGTGCAGGCCGGGTCATCCATCATGCCGGGTAAGATTAATCCGGTGATTCCAGAGGCCGTGACTCAGGCGGCTTTGCAGGTCATGGGCAATGACGGCGTTATCGCCCATGCAGCCGGTATGGGTAGTCTGGAACTGAATCCTTTTCTGCCCCTGATCGGTAAGAACCTGCTGGAGAATATTGGTCTGCTGTCGCGTAGCGTGGAGATGCTTCGGATCAAATGCGTAGAGGGCCTGGAGGCCGATGAAGCACGCTGCCGCGTCCATGTGGATGGCTCAACAGCCGTTGCAACTGCGCTGGTTGAAGTGCTGGGCTATGAGGTGGTGTCGGATCTTGTGAAGTCGGCTCAGACATCGGGCCGGACTTTGCGGGAAGTGGTGATTTCTTCGGGAAAACTGTCAGCGGAGGAATTTGAGGCGTTGATAGCACCTGAGGCGGTGTGCCGGTTGGGATCGCCGGGATAGATAAGTAAAAAGGATAAAGGATAAAGGGTAAAGTAAGAGCAAAAGCCAAGAGCTTTGCCTACGAAAAAGAGTGAAAAAGAACAGAGAAACTCCAATGGCACACGGATGACACGGAAAACACAGATAGGAGCGGATGGTGATAGGGATTAGGTTGATTGGGAAATGGAAACAGATTTTATAAATATTTTTTATACAGTTGATCCTTATCCGTGAAAATCTGCTCTTTCTGTGTCATCCGTGTTCAATGGCTCTTTTTTTTTACGCATACTGGAACAGAGGATAGAATAAATGAGAAGAACACCCAAGAGTCTGCGCTGTCATATCGGTCTGTTTGGCCGGCGGAATGTGGGCAAGTCCAGCTTGCTGAATGCTATGACCCGGCAGCAGGTTTCCATCGTCTCCAATATTGCAGGAACTACAACTGATCCGGTTGAAAAACCTATGGAGCTTCTTCCGCTGGGGCCGGTATTATTTATAGATACAGCCGGAATAGATGATGAAGGTGCTCTTGGTGCCATGCGGGTAGAGAAGACGCGGCAGGCATTTGACCGAACTGATATAGCTGTTATTGTTACAGATCCTCATGGTTGGTCGTCGTTTGAGGATCATTTATTGGAAGCTTTTGAGGAGCTAGACACCAATGTTGTAGTTGTAATTAATAAAGTAGATTTGAATGATCCTGGTCAAGAGCTCCTGGATCGCCTGGGTGAAAAGAAAATTATAATTGTTAAGACTGTTGCAGCAGAGGGTAAAGGGATTCTTGATCTTCGACAGGCATTATTGGATTCGGCACCGGAGGATTTTATCGGCGGGCATTCTATCGTCGGTGATCTTGTCGGTCCCGGCGATCCCGTCGTCCTGGTCGTTCCTATCGACAAAGAGGCACCTAAAGGCCGCCTCATTCTCCCACAGGTGCAGACTATTCGTGACCTGTTGGATAATGACGCCTGGGCCGTGGTCACTAAGGAGAGAGAACTCCGTGCTGCCCTGGACCGGCTGGGCCAGCCGCCTAAACTGGTGATCACAGATTCGCAGGCTTTTCTCAAGGTGGCCGCTGATACACCACGGAATATTCCCATGACCAGTTTCTCGATTTTGTTCGCCCGGCGTCAGGGTGATCTGGCTGAAATGGTCAGAGGTGCTTATGCCATTGAAAAATTGAAAGCCGGAAGCAAGGTTCTCATCGCAGAAGCATGTTCACATCATCCTATTACCGAGGACATAGGCCGGGTTAAAATTCCGCGCTGGTTAACTCAGTATGTTGGTGGCAAGTTGAATATTGATGTTGTGCAGGGCAGGGATTATCCAAAAAATCTTTCGGACTACGAGCTGGTGATTCACTGCGGCGCGTGCATGTTTAACAGAAGGGCCATGCTCAGCCGCATGTTGCACTGCCGTAAGGCCGGTGTGCCCATGACCAATTACGGGCTGGCCATTGCCTATACGCTGGGTATTTTTGAACGGGCTTTGGAACCTTTCCCGGCAGCAAGGGCCGTGGCTGAGGAGATGGAGGCATTGGTTTGAGGAAATCATGAAAGAAAGTCTCCACGGAAGAACACGGAGTTACACAGAATTTATGAAGAAAAAGATCTCAAAAATACCCATACAAGATGACGGAAATCCACGGGATTGATTAGGATAAACGGTATTTGATTATATTAATCCGTGTTGATTCCGTGTGTTTCCGTGGAAAAAAAGGATCTAGAATGAAAGCATTATTTGATAAAGTCTATTCGGGAATTAAACTGACGCGTGACGATCTCATCGAAATGCTGTCGTTGGAGGGTGAGGAGAATCTTAAGGCACTGTTTGAGCGTGCCTATCGCATAAAAAAAGAAGAAGTGGGCGGGAAAGCCTATTTTAGAGGCATCATCGAGTTGAGCAATGTCTGCGAGAAGGACTGTTATTATTGCGGTATTCGCAAATCGAATACACAGGTGCGCCGTTTTCTCATGGGTGAGGATGAGATTATTGAAACGGCGCAGTGGGTATATGAACAGAACTACGGATCGCTGGTGCTGCAGGCCGGGGAGATGCGTTCCCCCAAATTTACGGAGATGATTGAACGCGTGCTGAAAGCCATTCGTCAGCGTACTGATGACAAGCTCCGCGTCACGCTGTCGCTTGGCGAGCAGGATGAAGAGACCTATGCCCGCTGGCTGGCCGCCGGGGCGCATCGTTATCTTTTACGTATAGAGACATCGAATACACAACTGTACAAACGTCTGCATCCGGAAGACCATGATATCGATATTCGTCTGGAATCTCTGGACGCTCTGCGCCGCACCGGCTATCAGGTGGGCACGGGGGTGATGATCGGTCTGCCCTATCAGACAGTTGAAGACCTGGCTGATGACATCCTCTTTTTCAAGCAGCGGGATATCGATATGATTGGCATGGGGCCCTACATTCCCCATCATGATACGCCGCTGCCGGATTTGGTGGAGGGGGTGTTTGATTATGACCCGGAGCGTCAGCTTAATCTCGGATTAAAGATGATTGCGGCCACACGTATTTTTTTACGTGATGTGAACATTGCCGCCACCACGGCTTTGCAGGCACTGCATGCCAAAGGACGGGAAATGGGGCTGGAGGCCGGGGCTAACGTGATCATGCCCAATGCTACAAGCACACAATATCGTGAGTCCTATCAGCTCTATGACGGTAAGCCCTGCCTTGATGAAAACAGTGGCCAGTGTCGCGGGTGTCTGCAGCATCGTGTGGAATATATTGGTGAGACTATTGGATTTGATGAGTGGGGCGATTCACCGCATTTTGTGAAACGGATGGCAACTTCAGGTTGAATAAGAAAAGGCTTGTGATTAAAGTTGTTTAATCCTTATTTTAATCCATATTGGAATAGTAATTTTTTTATAGAGAACTGTGCATGTTTAACTATTTGGCTATGGGGCTTGTCCTGGGGCTTTCAGCGGGTTTTACGCCTGGGCCCTTGAGTACTTTAATTATTACAGAAACACTACAGTATAATGCCAAATCGGGTATGAAAGTGGCCCTGGCCCCCATTATTGTTGATTTCCCGATAATCATTCTTTCCGTCCTTATCCTTCAGAATCTTTCCAATTTCGACATAATCATGGGGGTGATTTCCATGGTTGGCGGTAGTGTGGTCCTTGGCATGGGCTATAAGAGTTTTTTAGCTAAAGAGATTGCCGTGAACCTGGAGAAGAGCAATCCTAAATCATTGTCCAAGGGTGTATTGGTGAATGCGTTGAGTCCACACCCCTACATTTTCTGGTTCAGTGTCGGTGCGCCGATGTTGACTAAAGCCATGGATGTCAATAATGTGGCACCTGCGCTCTTTGTGGGTTCTTTTTATCTAATGTTGGTGGGGGTCAAAATGATGCTGGCACTGTTAACGGGCAAGTCTAAAGGCTACCTTACCGGAAAACGCTACAGAGTTATCATGCGGGTACTGGGATTGGTATTGGTTTTATTTGCGATTATGCTTTTTAAGGAAGGGCTGGAGCTTTTAGGTGTAGTTTAATCAAGGTGTAAGTGTATTGTTGTGTTGTATGTGACAATTTTATTAATGAATTTAATAAAAAGGAGTTATTATGGCATCTATGGATTTGAATTGGGCCAAACAAAAATGGTTGCTCTGGGTGATTGCCGTTGTGGTAACATTATTCTCAATGGTATATCAAAGAGTTACAGGGCCAACGTATCCTGTTAGTGGTGAGGTCTCTGTTGGCTCGGAAACTGTTTCTTATGAACTGCTGCGTACGCATGAGATTGGGCAGGGCGCACCTGTTCTTATAACAGTTAAAGATACTTCTGTCACAGGTACTGTGACTTACAGGCGTCTCAGGTCTCATGACGACTGGAGGACTATGCCGCTTGTTCGTAATGGTGATCAGTTGACGGCATTATTGCCAGAGCTTCCTCCTGCAGGGAAAGTTGCTTACAAAGTTCGATTGAGCTGTAATGGCAACACGGTTGATCTTTTGTCCAAGCCTGCAGTATTGAGATATAAAGGTGCTGTACCGACATGGGTGATAATTCCGCATGTTCTTTTTATTTTTGTCGCTTTCCTCTTTGCCAACCGCACAGGCCTTGAGGCCTTTGATGCAGACGGCAAAGCCAAACGTTACATGCTCTGGACTATCGGCGTATTGGCAATCGGTGGATTCATCTTCGGCCCGTTGATGCAGCAGTATGCTTTTGGGGCATTATGGACAGGATTTCCTTTTGGTCACGATCTTACCGATAATAAGGCCTTGATTGCCATGCTGGGCTGGATATTTGCCTGGTGGCGCAACCGTGGTGATCATGACGGACGGAGCTGGATTCTGGTAGCAGCAGTATTAATGGCTATTGCCTATCTGATTCCTCACTCTGTGATGGGATCAGAGTTTGATTTTACTCAGGGAGAGTGAAGAGCAAGCTCCGCTGGCCTGCTAAAAACATGAAAGACTTTGAAAATGATGAGTGTAAGGTCCCAATCAGGTTTTATACTGGGTTTATTGGGATATGGCAAATAGATGATACTTAATTATAATATCTCAATCCAAGAATCATCAAAATTGATTGAGCTAAAAACAGCTTCTTTTTTGATCAAAGGGGGTTTTCTAATTTTAATAGCGAGTCGTTTATCAGGGACAGTTTCAATTATTGTGAATTGGGAACCATGTGGTTGCCATGTAAATATGTGCTGATCAACACCTTTAATGAAGCCTTCTAAATTATTTCTTTCATTCCATTGCCACCAAAATCTATCTGGTGTGTATATTATTGTTTTAAATTCAAAAGCTGCCAATTCTAACAGATCATCGGATTTAATTAAAACTACAGTTCTAACATGTTGATATTTTTTCCGTAAAGCAGCAACCCGTTCATTCCAGATCGCTAACACTTTCTCTCCTAATTCATTAGGATCACAATCACTTACGGTACTATCACCATAAGAATAAACTGGAGAATTTCTACCTGAAATTAACCGAATTTTTGCTACGCTGGAAGGTCTTTTATTTTTTACTGTTTTTGCTCCCCAAGCCATCTGTTCATGAACAATATCATCTAAGCCAACATTGGATGGCTTCCACTCTGCACCAATAAGGCGTGCAAAAATCTCCTCCCAATCTGAACCTTCAAGTCGCGGTGTACCTCTTGTTGATAATAGGTAAATTATTTCTTTACCAAGAGATAATGCGAAACTTTTGGGGAATTTATTTAAAGGATATAATGATTGGTATTTCTCAACCGTCCTAAGCCTGGGCCGCCTTTGCATACTCGATACCTTTATTATCCATACATTTTAGCTGATTATCAATTGCAATATAATATTCACTGTCAAGTTTGAAATTATTTGAATACAATGCTTTAAGAACGTTGAATACAACTTCCTCAGCCATTGGAATTGGTAAGCTATTTCCAGCCTGCTTCCGTATCTGTGTATAACAATCTTCAATTTTAAAAGTATCAGGAAAGCCTTGCAAGCGTAACATTTCTCTGGCAGTTAATCGTCTTTCACCATTAACCAATAAATAATTATAGGATGCACCTGCCCGCAATGCACATGAATAAGGGTACGCACTGATATTCCCTGCTTTATTTTCATGCCAAATAGTAATCTCTTTGGTCGGTTTTTGTTTCGCTAATCTTTTTTTCCGGATATGATCAGATGCATAATAATTTTGAGGTACATTTTTTTCTAAAATTTCATCTAATGATTTCATTTTGACATTTCCAATTGGCCAATTAAAAGAAACACTTTTTTTAAATCCAACAATAAACACACGTTCTCTTTTCTGTGGCAGGCCAAAGTTCAGTGCATTTAAAACCTTGAAGTCAACACGATATCCAATATCAGTTAATACTTTAAAAATATGTTTAATTGTTTGGCCACTATTATGCCCGACTAAAAGTTTAACATTTTCTAAAATAAAAGCATCTGGTTTTTTAGAAGCGAGTATACGTGCGATCTCAAAAAATAAGGTACCCCTCGTATCATCAAAGCCTTTTCTATTCCCAATAATACTAAATGGCTGACATGGAAATCCAGCTAATAATATATTATGTTTTTGAATTTGGTTGGATTCTATTGAATCAATATCACCCAGAGGCCTCTCTCCAAAATTTGATTCATATGCATTTTGACATTTTATATCAATATCGCTTGATAGAACACATTCGGAGTTAAGGTTGAGTCTTTTACTTGCATTTTCAATGGCATATCGAAATCCACCTATCCCGCAAAAAAGATCAATATATTTAATAGTCTTTTTCATTGTCTAATCCATATAATTTTATAAAATGAATTTACTTCAAAATATAGCACCAAAATTCATAAATTGCAATTGGTCAATAAAATAATCAAGGTTCATATAGCAAGAATTTTTAATCACTAAAAAAGACAGAACAATCATCTTCAGCTTCTCTATGCACGATCCACGTGTCGGAGAAGCTTCGCAATTTTTTAAGTTTACATCTTATTGGTAGTTGCTTCACGGGAGGGATTACTGTACCTTGTCAGTTAATCTAATATACTTCCGGAGGTCCTATGTCTACAACCAACCATTCTATGGAGACCCGTTGCGTTCACGCCGGAGAACCGGTGCCCCGTTATGCAGGAGCCGTGAGCCTGCCTATTTTTCAATCATCTACTTTTGAAAATGAAGAAGGCTGTGCCTATGATGATTTAAAATATATTCGTCTTAATAACACGCCCAACCATAAAGCCTTGCATGAAAAATTGGCCGCTCTTGAGAATACAGAGGCTGCCCTGGTTACTGCCAGCGGTATGGCGGCTATCTCCACGGCACTGCTTTCGGTTCTCAAATCAGGTGATCATTTCCTGGCTCAGTCCAGGCTTTATGGCGGTACATTCAGTTTTGTTGCTGAAGATTTACCCCGCTGGGGCATTGAGGTCAGCTGGATTGACGGGGATGATCCCGCCTCTTGGCAGTCTGCACTACGGCCTAACACCAAGGCTATCTATGTGGAAGCCATGACCAATCCGCTGCTGGAGGTGATGGATCTGGAGGCAGCCGTCGGTTTTGCCAGGGAAAATGCTTTGGTCAGTTTGATTGACTCGACCTTTACCACACCGTTTAATTTCAAACCTGCCGAGATGGGATTCGATCTTATTCTGCACAGTGCCACCAAATATCTCAACGGCCATTCTGATATTGTTGCCGGTGTGATTGCGGGCCGATCGGATTTGATTAAAACCGTACTGCACACCTTGAACCATCTGGGCGGATCTCTTGACCCCCACGCGGCGTTTCTCTTTCACCGGGGATTGAAAACATTGGCAGTACGTATGGAGCGGCATAATGCAAACGGGCTGGCTTTGGCACGCTGGTTGGCGCATTCGGGCCGTTGCAAAAAAATCTATTATCCCGGTATTGAGACTCATGCGTCGCATGAGCGGGCCAGACGATACTTCTCAGGGTATTCGGGCATGCTGGCCTTTGAGCCTAAAGGCGGTGCGGAGGTGGCCAGGGCGTTTATCGAGAAAGTGCGCCTGCCCATTATCGCGCCCAGTCTGGGTGGGGTGGAGACACTTGTCACGCGGCCGGCCTTTACCAGTCATGCAGGGCTTACGCCGGAGCAGCGGGAGGCCCAGGGTATCACGGATTCACTTATCCGTGTTTCTGTCGGTATTGAGTCTGTGGATGATCTTATTGCAGATTTTTATCAGGCACTGCCGTTGTAAAGGTGTTTCCACGGAAAAACACGGAAATAAGCCAGAATGAAAAATATAGATATTCATTTTTTTGTGAAGATATTAGAGAGGTTTTTATGAAGAGGATGGGTCGATTCAGTTTATCACTATGGCTGGCAGCACTGTCGTTTACTGTTGGATTTGCTCAGGACAAACACTGCCTGTGGAAAGTACAGGGCGACAATGCGCCTATCTATCTTCTTGGTTCGGTTCATGTATTGAGTGAGGCTCAATATCCATTAGCTCAGGTTATTGAAGATGCATACACAGCATCCAGTCAGATCTTCTTTGAAATGAATTTAGACAGTGTGACTACTCCAAAGGCAGCTGCATTGATGATGTCTAAAATTCAGCTTCCCGAAGGTCATACTTTACGCTCACTTCTTGATAATGCCACATGGCAGAGGCTTCAAAAGGCTACAGGCGATCTTGGAATTTCCATAGATGGTTTTAAAAATTGTCAACCATGGTTTGTAGCCTCTAATCTTATGATGACGGCACTGGGCAGACATGGATTCAATCCCACTTATGGTTTGGACATGTATTTTTTTCAACAATCCAAGCGTGATGGAAAGACAATCAAAGGCCTGGAGACACTTGCATTTCAACTTGATCTTTTTTCTGAGCTTGGAGATAGCCTCCAGTCGGCATTTATAGCGCAAACCCTGGATGAACTGCAGTTGATAGAAACTGCCTTCGGGCGAATAGTACGCCATTGGGAAACAGGTCAGATAGATTCGTTGGAGGCCCTGTTACTAGAAGGGTTTTCAGAAGAACCGGAATTTTATGAAGCGTTTCTGAAGAAGCGAAATGTGGCCTGGCTGCCTGAAATTGAAACCCTTCTTAAATCTGATATTCCAACGCTGGTAGTAGTCGGCACTGCTCATCTGGTGGGCAAAGACGGTGTGGTAGCTATGCTTCGGGATAAGGGAGTGAGCGTTGAGCAACTTTAAATCGACTATATTTTAAATTGGATTTAATGTGAATATTTTATATGGAATTTTGTTGGTTCTGGTTCTTCTGCTAGGTGTTGGAATGATTCTATTCGCCCTGCCCGGGACTTTTATTATTGTTGGTGCTACGTTTTTATATGGATTGGCTACGGGATTTGATCCTGTCAGTGTGAAGTTTATTGTGTCATTGTTGGCTGTAGCCATCGGTCTGGAAGTGTTGGAAGAAGTACTTGGCGCAGCCATGGCACGAAAATTCGGCGGATCCAAATGGGCCATGGTGGGAGCCATTGCCGGCGGATTTATGGGAGCCATCTATGGGACGCCTCTGGCACCCGTTGTTGGCACATTGCTGGGTGGATTTATTGGCGCATTTCTGGGAGCAATGCTGCTGGAGGGGCTGCATACGCGAGACTGGTCACGGGCGGCGCAGGTGGGACTGGGGGCGCTGTTCGGGTCCGTGGGCGGGAAGATCACCAAGATTGTTGTGGCCATCGTAATGGTTGTATTTGTATTGGTGAAGGCATTTTAGAAGTTGATTGTCCACGGGGAGAAGAGCACACAGCACTGCCCACAGAGGGCCACGGAAACACTCGAAAAAGAGCAAGGGCAAATTCAACACGGATGACAGATTGCACGGATAAGAGCGGATATTAGATAATAAAAAGCTTTATCTGTGATCATCTGTGTAGATCTGTGGAAAAGTTTACTATATGGGAAAAGATGAATTTGAAAATTTTCGTCAAATATTTATTGATCATGATTTTGATGATGGCTGCGGGTGCAGTCGCCCAGGAGGCGGCAATCGAAAATGATTTGCGCCTTGCCAGGGTGCGGTATGGTGGTGGTGGCGATTGGTATAATGATCCCTCGGCACTGGTAAATCTGGCTGAATATATAAATAAAAATACGCGTATCAGAGTTGCTCCAGATGAGGTAAAGATCGCTCTTTCTGATCAAGGACTTTCATCATTTCCCATTTTATTCATGACTGGTCATGGAGTAATTGAACTTGGCAGTCCTGAGATAGAAAGACTGCGTTTGTTTCTTTTAGCTGGTGGATTTCTATATGTAGATGACGATTATGGACTTGACAAGGCTTTCAGGCGGATCATGCATAAAGCGTTCCCCAATCGCAATTTGCAAGAGCTTTCATTCAGCCATGGCATTTATCATAATCATTTCAAATTTCCAAACGGATTGCCCAAAATACATGAACATGATAAAAAGCCGCCTCAGGGTTTCGGGTTGTTTGATGATAACAATAGATTAATGGTATTTTATACATATGAGACTAATCTTTCTGACGGGTGGGCTGATCCTGATACACATGGTGACCCTCCACAGCGTCGTGAAGCAGCACTGAAAATGGGTTGCAATATTATTGTTTGGGCATTGATGCATTAAGGAGCAGTATGCCGCTTCCACATCACTATTATCCCTTAATCCAGCGACTGAAGAGTCTGCGAAGACGATATTGTGCAATACATTTCACAGAAATGTTTGTCTATCTATGTGCAGCGGCGTCTCTGGAAATGTTATTCTTCTCAGGCATTACTGCTTGGTGGCGTCCTTCATTTCATGCGAGAATTGTTCTGCTAATTTTTGCAACCATGCTGTCTGTAGTGATACTTTTTGTGTGGTTTAAAGAAATCTGGCGGCTTTATACGACGTACAGGGGCAGTAGAGGGCTACTGCATCTGGCGTTTGGAGTGGGCCGGCAGTTTTCTACAATCAGAGACAGGCTTGGTAATGCTCTGACTCTTGTAATGGTAGACAGTAAAAACATGTTGTCTCAATACGCACTTGATCAAATCTGGCAACAAGCTAAATTGTTGGATTGGAATTTTTGGCTGCGTCAGGAGGTGGGCGGTCGGCAAGGGCGGCAGAGCGCATCAATTGCAATAGTTATAATCTCGATTTTCCTTTTTGGTCATACGTTTTTTAGTAACGGCATTAAATGGTTAGTACATCCCAGTTTTAAAATTCCAACTCCATACTCACTTCATATTCAGACAGATTCAACATGGACAGTACGAAATGATACTGTTCGTGTGAAGCTCTATGCCCATGGCAGGCAGCCGGAAAAAATAGACCTGGAGATTAGGGAGAATGGTAGTACAAGGAAGATAGATGGACTCAAATATCCCTTTGAAACGAATTTGATAGCCCGTTACAGCACACTGGAATTACGCGCTTCGGCTGGCAGGATATGCTCGCAATGGTATAATGTTGAAGTTCATGAATATCCTATGGTTCGTTCGTTAAGAGTGAAGCTGCACCCACCTGCATATACGCGCCTTAAATCATATGCTTTATCAGAGAATCAAGGGCATGTAGAGGCTTTGCCGGGCACAGTTGTCGAGGTTGATATAGAGTCCAATAAGAATTTGGCCGGCAGCTCATTGCTATTTGAATCTGGTCGGACTATGGATTTGAAGATAAATACCCACCTGGGCAGCGGCCGCTTTAGAGTAGACAGTTCGGATACATATCGGGTTCGTTTAGTAGATTCGTTGGGGCTTGAAAATCAGAAACCTATACGTTATAATATAAAAGCAAAGTCTGACCTTTATCCAACTGCAAGAATTATTAGCCCGCAGAATTCTATTGATCTGGATGAACGTATGCAGGTAGATCTGGAGCTGCATGCTACAGATGATTATGGTATATCCGGACTGCGGCTGGGTTATTCTTTGATACAGCCCGGGCGCACAGATAGTATTGATGTGCAATATCTGGTGTTAAGTGCTGATTCGTCTCATGGTACTTCCATGTGGGTACGTATGGCCTGGGCAGTGGATACCCTGGGCCTTCTTCCGGGTGATGCAGTGGCTTTTTTCTTTGAAGCCAGAGACAATGATAAATATGCTGGTCCAAAGTGCGTACAGAGTTATTCTTTAATTGCCCGCTTTCCTTCAATGGATGAGATTTTTGCTGAAATGGATGCGCGGCAGGATGATGTGTATACACAAGTTGAAGAGATGCTGGAAGAGGGGCGGCAGGTCAGCAGAGACATGCAGCATATTATGGACAAGATCCGGACAGGGCAGGAATTAGCCTGGGAGGAAGAGAGACAATTGGAGTCTGCGCAGAAGGCTCATGCGGAATTGCAGAAGAGAAGAGACTCCATTGAAGAGAATCTTTCGGAAATGGCTGAGTCTATGGATGCTCGGCAATTAGCTGAATTAGAGACCTTGGAAAAGTATCGAAAAATTCAGGAATTGTTTCAGTCCATTGACTCGCCCAAGTTGGCCGCTGCAGCAGAGAGATTACAAAAAGTCATGGACCAGGGAGACGCTGCGCAATTAGAGTCTGCACTGGAGGACTATCGTCTGGATCTGGAGGCAATGCAGGAAATATTGGACAGAACATTGAATTTGCTCCGCCGGGCAGTATTGGAACAGCGGCTTGATGCTCTTATTCATCAGGTGGAATCTTTGGCTGAGGCTCAGGAATCGTTGAATAATGAGAAAGACTCAGAGCTTGCTCAGGCAAGTATCGACGTTCAAAAAAGTGGTGTACAAGCGGCTGAGAGAGAGATGAATGATTTGACAGACGCCATGGACCAGGTTGAAGATGTTCCGTCAGGCGAGATGTCAAATGCAGCGAATCTTCAGTCACAAAGAGATTTGGATTCGCTTTTTTCAGAGCAGACAGCTGCAATAGAACAGCAGAATTCCCAGGAAGCACAGAGTGCAGGCCAGGAGATAATGAACGATCTATGTCAATGGGCCAAGGACTTGCAGGATGTGCGTGATGCCATGCAGGGCAAAGAGAAAAAAAGAATTAAGGAGGCTTTTGCACGATATCAGGATAGACTGATGTCAATCAGCAAGATGCAGGAGTCCTTGACACAGGCGGTTCGGCAGAAGGCTATGGCTGCCGGGGATGCAGCGCCGAAACAGCAGGCTCTCGCTAATAATCTGGCTCAACTGACAGACAGCCTGGTGGCAATGATGCGTCAGAGTTTTTTTGTGCCACCCAAAATACTTCAACACGTGGGTGCTGCAGGTTCATCCATGGACAAAGCCGTTAATCAAATGGGTCAGAGTGGCAAGTCAAATCCGGCAATGATGGGAAAGGCTCTAGGTAGTCTAAACAGATCTTTGTTGGGGATGGAGAGCATGCAAGATGGCCCGGGAGAAGGGAGCAGCGGTTCGGCCATGTCAGAGTTGATGTCCGGCCTGGATGCCATGACACGGGAGCAGCAGGCTATTCAGCGGCAGACTCTTGATTTGGCAAATCAGGGAGGATTATCTCCCGGGCAGCAGGCTTCGGCCCGGCGAATGGCCGGTGAGCAGAGAGCTCTGAAAGAACAGCTGAAATCCATGATGCAAGAATACGGCAGCAATGGTGGTGTACAAGGGCGTCTTGATCAACTGCGTCAGGAGATGGAGGCAGTTGCAAGAGATCTGGAGAATGCAATGCCGTCCAGAAAAACTGTTCAAAGAGAGCAGAGAATAATATCCCGTCTTCTTGAGGCACAGCATGCTATGAGAGAGAGAGATCACAGCCGGCGCAGGGAAGCTGGTTCAGGAGTAGATTTTCAAAGAAACAGTCCCGATGCAATCCGGCTTCAGCGTAATATCATGAATATCTGGCAGGCTCAAATAATGGAGCTACAAAATTCAGGATATTCCGAGGATTATAAGACATTGATCAGGCACTATTTTAAAGCTATGATGAGTGCCGCTGCCAGTAGTGGAGCCAGCCAATGAAACAATGGACTAATTCGGTAAATGTTAATACAGGCAGTAGTTTTAATATATGCATATCTGTCTCGAAATTATTATTCAGCTCAATATTGTCAGTGTTAAAGATGATATATCTATGCATTGTTATGTTCTCTGTGTTCAATACAGTACCGGGATATGCTCAGGTTAGAAGATCTAATCTGCATGTAGCTCTGCAGAGTGCAGCAACTCTGGAGCGAGAGGGAAATCTTGAAGGCGCAATTGATGTGTATCAATCACTGTATAAAGATCATGCTGATAATTCAACTGTTTTTTCGAGATATAAAGAATTATGTTACAAACTGGGCAGGCTGGATGAAGTAGAAGGTATTCTTTCAGATTATTATAAGCTCAAACCGAATGATCCGTTTATATCTGTCATGGATGGTCGTCTGCTTTGGGCGCGTGGTGATGAAGCAGGCGCAAAACAACGGTGGGAGGTTGGTTTTGATAAATATCCCACGTTGCGGGACATGGTCAGACGTGTAGCAAATGTGTATTTATTGCACAGACGTTTTGATGCAGCTGAAGATTTGTACTTGCGTCGCCGGCCCTTCTGTGACAGGCCGGATGCCTTTTCCATGAATCTGGCATCTATCTATGCTGCTCGTTTCCGTTATGGTGATGCTGTCACTGAACTTCTTCTCTATTTGCAATATCATCCGGCTCAATTACGATTAATAGAGAGCCGCATACTTGGCTTCAAGCTAAGTGGAGAATACTTTGAGCAAGTGGTATCAGCTCTCAAGGCAGAAACTGAGACGCATGCAGGTATACAGAGAATATTGGCAAATGTTTTACTTAAGGGTGGGGTACAGGAAGAGTCTGTCAAGACTCTTTTGAAGGCAGCTGAAAATCTGCCGGCTGAGCAGGCTAAAATAATATTGTATGAGTTTGCCCGACGGGCCATGGATCTGGCCCATACCGGAGCTGCAAAAACTGTATTCACGCATCTGTCTTTAAGTTATAAAAATTATCGTGGAGCGGAAATTTTGTTGGGGCTGGCCAGGAGTGCTGTGGCAGAAGAAAGGTTTGATGAAGCTGAAAAACACTATATGCAATTAATTTCACAATTTCCTAAAACTGCAATGGCGTCAGAAGCCGCTTACAAGCGTGCTATAATTTTACGTGATCAATTGGAAAAACCTGCTCTGGCATTGATGGCATTTAATACGATACAGCAAATGTTTACGCAGTCGCCGCAGATTATAAATGTTGAATTGGAATCAGGTAAATGTTATGTGGCAATGGGAAAGATGGCTTTAGCTGATTCCCTATTCTGCATGAGTATCAAAAAAGCAGGTGAGTTAAGATCTGCACAGTGGTTACATGCAAATGTAGAGCATGCCAGAATTCAATTTTATCTGTGTGCATATGATTCGGCAGAGGCAATACTAAAATCACTTACGACAGAGAAATTGCGTGATGATGCCGTTCAGCACGCCGTATTAAATGACGGTCTGGATTTACGTCGTTTTTTACGCCGGCATAGACATACAGATGAAGAATCCAAAAAAATATGGTCCGCGGCTGCTTTGTATGAACGTCTTGGCAGGCGTGAACGTTCGCTTCTATACTATGACAGCCTGACAGCTCATCCGGATCTTGGCAGTGAGGCACTGGCAGCAGGTGCGAGAATGTGCATTGAAATGAAAGATTGGGAAGGTGTATGCAGCCGTATCTCTTTGGTTTTGAAAGATAGTCGCGCTATTAACAACAGAGATACTTTGCTCTGGATGAGGGCAGAGGCACTGGAGAGGCTGGGAAATAATAATAAAGCACTGGTAGATTATGAACTGCTTTTATCTGAATATCCATACTCTCTCTTTGTTGAGCAGGCGCGCACAAGATTACGCATATTGCTGGGGGAGGATTTATGATCTGGAAAATTATGGCTATGTTCCTGGTAACATGCAGCGTATGGGCACAGCAGCTCTTAATCCCAATGGATCTGCGTCAGGACGATCACCTTAAAGCATATGGCATTACATTTTGGGCATTGGAACAGGGCTTGACATCAGAGTGGTTGCTGAACTACAGGGGTGGTTCATTTCTATTGCCGGCGGATGACAGGGTTATAAGGCTATGTCGTATAAGGGGTGTTTCAACAGAGATTGTTGAAGGCAATACTCTTGCTCAAATATATAATCAGATCGAATCGTCAAATATGGAGAGTATCCGTCTTGAGAAATCTCCGGCGATTGCAGTATATGCTCCGCCTGCGAATCAACCCTGGGATGATGCAGTTACACTGGTTCTATCATACGCTGAAATACCGTTTACACAGCTCTGGGATGAAGAGGTTCTGCATGGGGAACTTACAAGGTTTGACTGGTTGCATCTGCATCATGAGGATTTTACCGGGCAGTATGGCAAGTTCTACAGTTCATACAGGCATGCAGTATGGTATCGTAATCAGCAGATCTTATATGAAAAAGAAGCATTGCGGCTGGGCTATAAGAAAGTGAGCAAATTGAAACTGGCAGTTGCTGAAGCAGTGCGCAATTATGTTGTCAGTGGTGGATTTCTTTTTGCTATGTGCTCGGCAACCGATTCATATGATATTGCACTAGCGGCCGCAGATATTGATATATGTGATGCTGTCTTTGATGGAGACGGAGTAGATTCACAGTATGCTGATAAATTAAATTATAGTCGTAGTTTTGCATTTGAAAATTTTAAACTCATTGTTGATCCGATGATTTATGAGTATTCAAATATCGACACTACACCGCTGAATAGACAAGGTCTTCGTCCTGCGGGAAATGATTATTTTACACTATTTGAATTTTCAGCTAAATATGATCCTGTGCCAACCATGCTTACGCAAAATCACGTCTCAATAATTCATAATTTTATGGGTCAGACCACGGCCTTTAATCGTGAACTGATTAAACCCGCAGTGGTGATTATGGCAAAACATGAAGGATCCGGAGAGGTAAAATACCTGCATGGTATTGTCGGTCAGGGTACCTTTACCTATTATGGCGGACATGATCCTGAGGACTATCAGCACTTTGTAGGCGATCCTCCCACTGATCTTTCTCTGCATCGCAGTTCGCCAGGTTATAGGCTTATCTTAAACAACATACTTTTCCCTGCAGCTAAAAAGAAGAAGCAGAAGACTTGAAAGAAAAAAGAGAAAGTAAAAAGTAAAAAGTAAAAATTTCCCTGCTCTGCCTCTAATGGGACACGGATTGTTTGGATGAGGGCGGATGGGAAAAGAGTGCAGGGGCGATCGGCATTTACGGGAAGTAAAATTGACAGAATATTTATGAGGACTACGGATTATGGTCATACGATGGTTTCACTATGCAAGTTATCTCAAGTATCCTATGTTCCTGGTTGGTGGTGTGATGGCTTTACCGGAGCTTGTTAATCGCTCGCAGAACTGCATTGAAAATATTGGTCTGGGTCTGTTTTTTTTTGGCATGGGGTTGACCCTGGATGGTCTGAAGGCGGAGCAGGACTTCACAAAATCAGAGATCAAGGCCTACTCAAAGCCACGTTCTTTTAAGGCTCAGCTTATCTTTTCATCGTCATTTGCATGTCTCGCTTTTTTGCTGGGGATTTTCTTTTTCCTGGTGCCGCTTTTCTGGCCGTCGGTTGAGTCGGGAGTGTATGATAAAATTAAAAGTATTGGATTTGGGGCCTTCTCTTTGAGCATCGGTAGCCTGGTGATGGAAAAACAGCGTTATGAACGATTCAAGGCTTATTGTGAGAGCATAAAAGAATAAATAAAGTTTAAATTTACATGGCTGTGCGGATCTGGTGAAATTAATTTGTAATTTAAATAATATCGGGTATTATTTTTTTGGCTCTTCCGGCAATTGTGTGGAATTAAAAATCCACAGAATACCCGGGAGAACTGAAAAGAAAAAGCATTTGCCCACGGAATACACGGAGCTTCCCGGCCCTGCCCTATGATAAAAAAAAAGAGCAGGACAGGATCACAGGATTAACAGGATAACAACGTATATTATATTCACTCAGTGTAGAGTTTTTAAAATCCTGTAGATCCTGTTAATCCGGCAATAAGACAAGCGACATTGCTGTTCCATGAAATATCAACATTTATGCAAGGTGTTTTATCGCCGGAGCAATAACAGTGCTTATGAATAATGAATATCCAATGTCCAATTTCGAATATCGAAGTAAGAACTCCTTGGAAAATCTAAAAAATCACATCCGATAAGGTAAAATTATGACTGATAATACAGGGAATCAACATCAGATGCTTCGCTTCTGTCCCAAATGTGGTGCAGAATCCTTCGTTTACGATAATTTCAAGTCCTTCACCTGCGCCTCCTGCGGATTCGTTTTTTATCATAACGCTGCCGCGGCAGTGATGGGGGTGTTGACGCTGGAGGATCGGATACTATTTGCCCGGCGTGCTCACGACCCTGCCAGGGGCAAGCTGGATTTGCCCGGCGGTTTCGTTGATCCCAATGAAACAGCAGCGGAGGCTATGCGCCGGGAGATTAAAGAGGAGATGGGTTTCGATTTGGGGATATTGAAATATCTCGGCACAGCTCCCAATTATTACGTTTGGGGTGGCATGGTATATCCAACTTGCGATATAATCTTTCATGCAGAATTGATGGAGATGCCTTCGGTTCTGGATAAAAGAGAAATCTCTGAAGTCGTATTGCTAGCGCCCGATAGGGTCGTCCCTGAAGATTTGGCTTTTCCCTCTAATGTGGCTGCGTTGGAGTTATGGGCATGTTGGCAAGAAAAATAAAAATTTATCTTGCACTCCTTCAAGTTTTCTGATATATTTGTACTCCATTTTAATGGAACATGAGAGGCAATGAGGAAAGGTCTGGTAAACCAAGGTGCTTGAAATGTCTTTTTCGTTCAAGTATGTTAATGCATCTTTGTGGTGTGTCCTTCATTGGCTTGATTTTTAGAACTCCTTCATATAATTTATTATTTCCTCAAATCGCCATTGTTTCCGCAGGCGGTTTATCCGTTATGGATCTGTGTGATTACCCTTTTTAATAAGAGTTACATTTCAAAATACAAAACACAAATCCCAAAATACAAGATACTAAAACACAAAGCACAAATTCCAAAATACAAATTTCGAATTCCGGATACATGTTGAATCGTGTGTGTTACTGAAACCAATAGAAAATAAATTTGCCACTGATTAACACGGATACTCACAGATTTAATAAACAATATGTTTGAAATTGTATTTTAATAGGTGGCTCTAATTCAGTTTTATGGCACTGTTAGTTTTTCATATATTAAACTCATTTTTTTCGTGTTTCATCAGTGTCAATCAGTGGCCGTACTTACAATTTCCCCGCTTGATTCGATATAGAACCAATTTTTTTACTGTAGTTTGATAGAATGGTGAGCAAAAATATTTAGTAAATTTATTCAATTTGTAAAGAATTAAATCACACCAAGTTCCCTGCCTACTTTTGTAAATGCCTCAACTGCTTTTTCTATGTGATGGATCTCATGTCCGGCAGAAATTTGCGTACGGATGCGAGCCTGGCCCTTGGGAACTACGGGGAAAGTGAAACCAATGACATAAATACCTTCATCAAGAAGGAGTTCCGCCATTTGAATGGCCAACTTGTCGTCGTGCAGCATAATTGGTACAATCGGGTGCACACCTGCTTTGATATCAAAACCGGCTGATGTCATTGAATCTCTAAATAGAGTAGTATTGGACCGCAGTTTCTCAAAGAGCTCATTGTCTTGGGATATCATATCCAGAACCTTGATAGTGCCTCCAACTACTGCAGGTGCAAGCGTATTGCTAAATAGGTATGGACGGCTTTTGTTACGCAGCCAGTCAATATATGGCTGTCTTCCTGTAATGCAGCCTCCTGAGGCACCACCCAGGGCTTTGCCAAAAGTAGTAGTCACAAAATCTACCCGGCCCATAACGCCGCAGTGCTCTATTGATCCGCGTCCTGTTTGACCGATAACTCCGGTTGCATGCGAATCATCAACCATGATAAGGGCGTCGTATTTGTCTGCAAGGTCACAGATTTGATCGAGTTTGGCAATGTCGCCGTCCATAGAGAAGACACCGTCTGTCACAATAAGTCGATATTTACAGCGTTCCGATTGACGCAATGCATCTTCAAGATCTTCCATGTCAGAGTGGTTGTATATGAAACGCTGGGCCTTGGTTAATCTGACTCCATCTATAATTGATGCATGGTTCAGGGCATCTGTAATTATGGCAGATTCTTTATGCATAAAAGGCTCGAATATGCCTCCATTGGCATCAAAACATGCCGCATATAGAATGGTGTCATCTGTTTGAAGAAATTCAGAGACCCGCGCCTCAAGAATTTTATGGATCTCCTGCGTACCACAGATGAATCGTACTGATGAAAGCCCGTAACCCCAGCTGTCCATTGTCTCCTGGGCAGCCAATATGACTTCAGGGTGGTTGGCCAGCCCCAGATAGTTATTTGCACAAAAGTTGAGAATATTTGAACGCTTTGTTGTGCCGATCTCCGCAGATTGGGCGGTGGTGATGATGCGTTCATGTTTGTATAGACTTGCCTGTTCAAGGGCAGTTAGTTCATTTTTAACGTCTTCAAGCATTTGTCTGGACATGTATTACCTCTATCAAGATGTTCTTCTGCCAATTTGACTGGTTTGAAGAAATGATTATTTCAGGAGCTTTTTAACGACAGGGAGCAATCTCGGATCAGTTAGATCTGAAAGGGATTTGAATAGCAGCGTTGTCAGGCCCCATGATTTTTATTTCAGGGAAGACGAAGCAAGGGGGGATTCGTTGCTTTTTCCCGGAATAAAATTGCGAAAAGATACAATATCCATAGATGAATGTCAAGTGTTATCGGGTAAGAATACGAAGAGTATTAGCACTCTTCGTATTGTACTGTAGTCCGCCGCAAATTTTGTTAGTTTTTATTTTTTTATGTGTTACAATAAATTATAACATTTAAACAGAAAAAAACTAGGATGGGAGGTACGTAGGGATGTTTTTATAGGTGTTCTCATTACGGATTCTTGCGGCCAAGACAACGACTATTTTATGCTCATCAACTATCTTATAGATAATCCGATAAGCACTAAATTTGAGTCTATATAGTCCTTTGTATGGATTTGAAAGAGGTTTAAAGCGGTATGGATCGTGGGCTACCTCATTGGATAGCTTTTCTTTTAGCTTTCTAACTATACAACTAGGAAGTCGTTTAAATTCTTTTTGTGCACTTTTATGGACGATTATTTCATGTAGCTTAGCATTGGGAGAGAGGGACACAGTCTTCTAACTCCAGAGTTTTTAACCGTTCTAATGCAATCTGTTCTAGTGAGTCATCTTCCACAAAAGCAACGAAATCGATATTTTCCCTAAAGAACAATTCGATATCAATATTTTCAATCTGACCAGTGTGTCCATAGGCATCCCTATAGATTGAATGCCTGTGAGTCATATCTCTAAGCTGCCATGCAGAATAGCGTTTATACTTTTCATACACAAGATCAAGCAGCTCTCTGTCTGGGTCAGAAAGTTCCTCAATGTCCCAGCCTAAGGGTTGAGGAATTGGATTTGCACCATACTTTGAGTACTCTCGGTAAACACTGCCAACTACTGGGCCGTGGGCCCACGCTTCTATTGTAGTATTAAACAGTCTCTGTCCGCGCTCTGCTAGGAAATGCCCCTTCGCAAAATACAGCAGTTTTTGTAATTTTAAATTTGTAATACAATCTTCTTCCTCTGGATTCATAATACAGAGGAAGTATTTTGCCACGTCGCTCACCCTTGCCATGGCGGCCTCCCTTATACCTGGATATTGCTAGGTTCTAACTTATTATCCCTACTACTTATTAACGGCAGAAACTGAAAAAAGTTTAAAAAATAGTGCTTTCTCTGAGTCTCGCCCACAAATAAAAGTTTTTTAATCGGGATACAAACACAATATGTAGTGTTTTATTAATTTTTTTCTTGACAGATAGACTCTAGTTTTTATATAATGGAGCTATAGATAATAAAAGACGCGGCATAGCGTTCATTATCATCTATCTGCACTGATTATGACAGTGCGCTAGAAAGGAGGGCCGCATGAAAAAAAAGCGTATTAAACCTCCATAACGTTACAAACTAAGTAGCACCTCTCACAGTTCCACCAGTTCATGCTATGCCGCGTCTCATTTTTCTTAAAGTCCCATCATATTGACATGTGTCAACATACTGATATTTTACAAAATGTCATCTACGATTGCAAGCCTTTTTTCACAGTTTCAGAAGAACTGCTGAGATGGGCTTTATTTCTTCCTCAAGAAAACTCATTTTTTTACATTCTTTCAAAACCGCGAAAAAAAATCAGTTCTGTTAAAACAATGACAGTACTGCAGCATTGTTATTCTGCTGACATGCCACTGTAAAATATTTTATTTGGTGCTCGTGGTGAGTAGTGCTAATATAATTCCCCATTTTTAATAACCTGCCTGATAATCGGGAAGGATGCATAGTATGGTATCTGCTCTATATTTTTTACGTCCAGCAAGAGCAAGTCAGCTTTTTTACCGGCTGCAATGACGCCTCTGTCAGTAAATCCCAGCATGCGTGCAGGATTTGAAGTCATGCTACGTACCAGTAAATGGGGGTCTGATATTCTGTATCGCATCAGAGCCGCCTTCATTACGAAAAGTGGATTTAGCACCGGTGATGAGCCGGGATTAAAATCCGAAGAGAGAATTATTCGCTCAGGGATTTCCATTAATTTATCGATACGGCCTGTATGCTCGCTGAAGACAAGGCCTTCGGCAGTTGGTAGAAAAACAGCGTAGAGGTCTTTATTTTTAATAATGGCGTTGGCGTCAGCATCAGATAGTGTCTCAAGATGATCAATATGTGTTGCACCCATTCGCTCGGCAAGCATTACACCGCCCAGATCATTTACTTGATTTGTATGAAAACCAATTTTATATCCCTCTGCCTTGGCCTTTTTAATCAATCTCTCGCCCTCTTCAATGCTGAATACACCTTTTTCTATAAAAATATCAAACCACTGTGCGTACTGTTTGAAATCAGGGATCATGCGATCAGCGACTTCATCCAAATATGTGTTGCGGTCTACACCTTTTGGTACAGAGTGAACCAGATATGTAGGGACGATGTCCACAGCGTGTTCAGTTTTTAGCCGGGCAATGGCCTTGAGCATCTTCAATTCATTGTCATAATCCAGGCCGTAGCCAGATTTAATTTCTATTGTGGTTATCCCCATTTTTAGGGCATAGTCTAAAAAATGACGGCCATTCTCAACCAACTCGTCTTCTGTGGCTTGATGAACGGCTTTTACAGTGTTGTGTATGCCGCCGCCTGCTTCCAGTATCTCCAGATACGGCCTTCCTGCCGCTCGTTTGAAGAGTTCATTTTCCCTGGATCCGGCAAAAACAAGATGTGTGTGACAGTCTACAAAACCGGGAATGATAACAGTCCCCTCAGCATCGATGATTTCTGCATCAGGTGATTGTGCAATTAATGATTCAACGTTGCCAGTAGCATGGATGATGTCTTTTTTGATAAGAAGAGATTGTGCTTCTGCGCAACCGAATACTTCATTGGGATTTTTTATGATGATTTCTGACATTTATAACGCTCCACAATTGTTTGAAAAAACGGGATTAAACTTTGCGCATTTGTTGTAAAGCTAATAGTTCTGTTGATGAATTCCAAATGGCAATTATCGGAATTACTCAATGCCTTTATTTCAGCATTTCTTTGTTATTAAAAGAAAGAGCATTTGTCCACGGAATACACAGAAGACACGGAGCCCCACCCAGCCCGGTCCGAGCCAATGAAAAATGCAGTTCTGTTTTCGACACTTTTCAGTTGTT
>JAGLOF010000043.1 GCA_023139105.1 bacterium | reverse complement strand
AATTATCCAAATCCATTTAATCCCCAAACATTTATAGATTATGAGTTAGTAGAAAATATATTTGTTTGTCTGGATATCTATAATATAGACGGGCAGAGAGTAAGGACATTACTCAATGGTATACAGCATTCCGGTTTCCATCAAGCTGTGTGGGATGGGCGTAATGACAATGGAGTGGATGTAGCGTCCGGTCTCTATCTTTGTATGCTCAAAGCCGGTAGAAATTATAAAACTATTAAACTGACGTTGCTGCGTTAACACACAATATTTTTTTAATTAAGAGGACATATGCTTCAAAGCTTGAAACGACTAACCAAACACTCGGCAATCTACGGTATCGGACATATTCTAACCAGATCTATCGGTTTTCTCTTATTACCAGTTCATACAAATGCTTTGAATCCTGCTCAAATGGGTATAGCTGCACTGTTATTTTCCTCATTGGGAATAATGAATATTGTCTTTGGCTACGGTATGGATGTGGCATTTCTGCGTAATTTCATTGTAGCGGAAACAGAGGGGAAGCGGCGTCAGATTTTCAGTACGGCATTTCTTACATTGTTCGGTACAGGATTAATATTTGCAACTTTCCTGTTTATATTTCCAGCTCCACTTTCAAAAATAATTTTCAGGTCTACTACATATCTGCAATTAATCCGCCTTGGCGCAGGTATTCTCCTTTGCGATGTTCTTGTTCTTCTACCATTTTTGGTACTGCGTGGACTTGAAAAATCCACTCGCTTCGGTATTCTCAAATTTATTAATGTTATCGCTAACCTGGGTTTCAATATTTACTTTGTCGTCTACCTTAATCAAGGTGTAGTGGGCATTTTCAAGGCAAATCTACTATCTTCGGCAATCTCATTAGTAACAGTATTACCGGTTATCATACAATGGCTGAGAATTCGCTACTCAACATCGATGCTTAAAGAATTGCTGCGTTTCGGTTTACCATATATTCCGTCTATGCTGTCTGTGCTGATTATGGACCAAATAAGCCGCTTCTTTCTTGACAGGATGGTTGGCACTGAAGCTACAGGTATATTCAGTGCAGCTTATAAGCTTGGAATGTTCATGGCACTTATTGTTGCGGCATTTCGCTTTGCATGGCATCCATTCTTTTTAACAACTGCAAAACAGGAAGATGCTCATGCCGTCTTCTCAAGAATATTAACATATTTTGTGCTTATAACCGGAATGTTCCATCTGGCCGTTTCGTTTTTTATCGATAATATTATTAGTTTTACTTTGTTTGGATATACAATAATCGGCGAAAAATATTCATCGGGCATACCAATTGTCCCAATTATCATGCTTGCGTATATTTGTTATGGTATATATGTTAACTTTATTGTTGGTATTTACATCAATAAAAAAACACATATACTCCCATTTATTACGGGCATTGGTGCAATTGTTAGTCTATCAGGTAACTATTTTTTGATTCCAATACTGGGGATTCCTGGAGCTGCATGGTCAACATTTTTTGCATATACTGCCATGGCCATGTCTTTATATTTCTATTCTCAAAAACTATATCCCGTTAAATATGAATGGGGGAGACTTGTAAAAATTGCATTAATATTTATTCCAATCTTTTTTATTGGCACTATGTCTGAAGGCCCCTTTTTAATAATCAGGCGGATTATATTATTGCCAATGTCTTTCGTTTTCCTCTATTTTATCGGATTCTTTACGCCGGGTGAGAAGAAGCACATGCGCAATCTTCAACGGCGTCTTATGGGTATTAAACAACCTCCTGCGGAGCTATGATGAAGGCCAACAGACGTGTTTTGATACTTGCCTATTATTTCCCACCATTGGGTATGGGCGGCGTACAGCGTGCTGTTAAATTTGTTAAATATCTTCCACAATTCGGATGGACACCAGAAGTAATCACCGTCAAGCCCGTACATTATCATGCTATGGATCCTTCACTATTAGATAAAATTGATAAAACAATTATTTCAAGAACAGGTTCTTTGGATCCCTTAAGACTATTATATAAATTGAAAAAGCATGGCTCACAAGCCAATCCAGCTAATTTTTCTTCAGCTTCTTCAACTCTGTACAGACAGCTTTCCCGTTGGTTCTGTATACCTGATGACAAGATATTATGGACACCCTTTGCAATTAAAAAGGCACTTGACAGACATAAAGCAGAACCTTTTGATGCAATAATAACAACATCACCTCCTCATTCAGTACATCTGGCCGGCATGGCTGTTAAATCACAGACCAAGTTGCCTTGGTTAGCCGATTTTCGTGACGGCTGGTGGTTCGAGCCTCATGAGCAGCTTCCAACAACTCTTCACAGCTATTTGAACAAACGTTTGCTGCAATCGATTATAAAGCATATTGATGTCGGTATTACAATTTCACAAGGACTAGCTGATACTTTTCAAAGAATTACATCCAGAGAATTTTCTGTTATCCCTAATGGATTCGATGATGATGATTTCAAGAGTATAAATCCTGTTAAGGATAGTGATAAATTCACCATAAGCTATTGTGGTACACTTACGAGTCAGATGAATCCTGAAACATTTCTGAAAGCAATGGAAATTGCCATTGACAAGCATGAAACGATGCGCTCGAAAATTCAATTACACTGGATTGGTAAATCTATTGGAATCAATCTTCAGGAGCTCCTGGAAAGTTATAATTTAAAACAATATTCACAAATAATGGATTATGTAGATCATCATCAGGCCATATCCTATATGAAAACCAGCCATGCTCTTCTATTTTTGCTTCCACCGGCATATGGGCCGGGAGTTATTACAGGAAAAGTGTTTGAATACATAGCTGCCGGAACAGAAATATTAACCATGGCAAGAGAAGGTGATGCTATGGAAATAATCCGCCAAACTGGCAGAGCCAGGGAGATGTCTATTGATAATCCCAGTGTAGCTGCTGATGTGATTATTGAATTGTATGAGCAGTGGCATAGCGGAAAACTTGATAGAGGCGTAGACGAAAGTACTGATTTACGAAAATACACAAGGAAAGAACAGACCAGGGAATTGGCAGATCAATTAAATAGTATTATCGGAGCATAAATATGGAAATAATGAAATTCAAATTGAATGATGAGTATATTGAATTGATGAAATTGCTCAAATTTATGAATATATGCATGACAGGTGGCGAAGCCAGGATTCGTATTGATAATGGGGAGGTTGATGTTGATGGGGAGACAGAATTTAGAAAACGACGGAAACTCAGAACAGGTGCTGTTGTAAATATCGATAATTATCAAATTAGCATCGAATAGTGTGATTCCGGGAAGAATGCAGCAAATACAACTTGACTTTGAACCAGGATTTCTGTATAATAAACGACATTTTTAATACATGCGCCCGTAGCTCAATTGGATAGAGCGTTGGATTCCGGTTCCAAAGGCTGGGGGTTCGATTCCCTTCGGGCGTACTAAAGCCGACTTTTATAAGTCGGCTTTTTTTATTATTTGTTTATTCTAATTATTTATGTACATTTAACTTTATTTCCGGTTCAAAATCTGGAGGACGTTTTGCATATTAAATCTATAGTATTATTGATTTTTATTCTGGTTGAGATGTCTGTTGCACAAGTTTTTGAAGTCGTATCTCCAAATAATATTCTTTCACTGTCATTCAATGTGGAATCTGGAGTGCCTGTCTACCAGGTTACAAGGTTTGGCAGACCATTGATAGTATCTTCAAAGTTGGGCCTGATTTTAAATAATGACATTGATTTTTCTTCAGATTGCACAGTCTCTTCAATTGAGCGTAACTATGTTGATAATACATGGACACAGGTTTGGGGAGAGAAGAAGGAGATCCGGAATTGTTATCATGAATTAAAGGTGGTATTGGTAAAAAACAATCAACATCAGAGCCGTATCAATATCTATTTCAGAGTATTTAATGATGGCATTGCCTTTCGTTATTGCATACCTAAGCAAGATAATTTAAAGGAATTTCAGATCCTTGATGAAATTACAGAATTCAACATGGCAGCTGATCACAATGCCTGGTGGATCCCTGCTTATCATTGGAATCGCTATGAATATCTCTATAAAAAAACTACAATAAGCCAGATGGATACTGTACATACACCTGTAACTTTTGAGACAGAGAATGGTATTTATCTCTCCATACATGAAGCTGCATTGACTGATTATGCCAGCATGACAATTATCCCTGATAATAATTTTAAATTAAAGGCAGATCTTGTTCCGTGGGCTGATGGAATCAAAGTATATGCAGAGACTCCTTTTAAATCACCCTGGCGGAGTATTCAAATAGCAGACACACCCGGAGAGCTGATTACATCATACATTATACTCAATTTGAATGAACCTTGTAAATTGCGGGATACATCATGGATTCGTCCGGGAAAATATGTAGGTATATGGTGGGAAATGCATCTTGGTACCTCCACATGGGGATCAGGAGAACTACATGGTGCAACTACAGAAAATACGAAACGCTATATTGATTTTGCATCAAAATACGGATTTTCCGGTGTACTGGTTGAAGGTTGGAATATTGGTTGGGATGGAGATTGGATTGCCAACAGTGAAAAGTTTGACTTTATAACGCCTTATCCTGATTTTGATATTGATATAATTACTCAATATGCAAAAGACAAGGGTGTTAGATTGATAGGACACCATGAAACAGCTAAAGGTATTCACAACTATGAAGATCAAATGACGGATGCATATAAGTTCTATAAAAAATATGGAGTTCGTTCAGTTAAAACAGGATATGTAGGGCATGGGCAGGATATAAGACGTATAGATAGTAATGGCATTGAGAGTAAAGAGTGGCATCACGGTCAGTGGATGGTTCGTCATTATCGCAAATCTGTAAAAAAAGCTGCAAAATATAAATTGATGATAGATGCTCATGAGCCAATTAAAGCCACTGGAATACGCAGAACATATCCGAATATCATGACACGTGAGGGTGCAAGAGGGCAGGAATTTAATGCCTGGAGTGCTGATGGAGGTAATCCCCCTGAGCATACAACAATACTTCCCTTCACTCGTTTACTTGGCGGCCCTATGGATTTTACACCTGGTATCTTCGATCTTATTTTTAATGATGCCAGACCGAATAATCGTGTGAATACCACTCTTATGAAGCAATTGGCACTTTATGTTATTCTTTACAGTCCATTGCAAATGGCAGCAGATTTACCTGAGAATTATTTAAACAGACTTGATGCTTTTCAATTTATAATGGATGTACCGGTTGATTGGCAGGATACACAGGTACTGCATGCAAAAATTGGTGATTATGTTACAATAGTGCGTAAAGACATTAATAGCCCGGACTGGTATCTTGGCAGTATTACAGATGAAGAGGGTCGGAATCTTCAGGCATCACTTCAATTCCTTGACGTAGGTAAAAAATACGTTGCACAAATTTATTGTGATGGCCAGAATGCAGATTGGAAAGATATGCCTTATGAGTATGAGATAAAAGAGATTCTTGTGGACAGTCATTCTAAAATAGATCTCCGGCTTGCACCTGGTGGCGGACAGGCAATCCGTTTCAAACTTGCTGAAGAGAAGGATATAGTCCGATTGGCATATATTCAATAGTGGCGGAGAAATTAAATTTTTATCATCAACAAAAAAGTGCTTGCATTTTATAACGACAGTCGTTATATTCGATACACGTTATGAGTGAGTCAATATTAAATGATCAAATTGCAAGTGTGGATGAGTCAATCCGCCAAATAACATTTGGAATGAAAGTACGACATTCCGATGATGTACGTAATTTATCGCAGAATGAGATGTTAATACTCAATATGGTGTCACATAAACCCGATCTGATTTTAAAGGAGATCAGAGAGTATCTGCAAGTACCACAGACAACATTAAGTAGTATAATTGCAAAGCTTGAAAAAGCTGGATATGTAAAACGGATTATTAATCGTCGTGATCTGCGGTCATTTTCAATTGAAATAACAAATGATGGCAGGCAAATGATTGATGCTCACATGTGCCAGGATAAAAAGATAGCTGAGGATTTTCTAAGTGCACTCGATAATATAGAGGAGCGATGCTCATTTGTTTCTTTGATGGAAAAGATAGCAAAAAAAATTGGATTAAAGTGTTAGGACATTTTTTTTACTATAAAGCAACGAAGCTCGTATAAAATACATTTCGTATGAAATACATTTCGTATAAAATATTTTTCGTATTAAATGAATCGTGTTGAAAAAGTGAAAGGAAATAAGATGAAGAAGAAATTAATGTTAATATGCTTATTTGCCAGTGTATCAATTTGTGCAGGTAATCAAAATAACAAATCAAATCAATACTGGCCCAGTTGGAGGGGACCGCTAAATACCGGTGAGGCTGTAAATGCTAATCCTCCTGTACAGTGGAGTGAGACAGAGAATATAAAATGGAAAATAGACATTCCTGGAAAAGGACTATCTTCGCCGATAGTTTGGGAAGATCAAATCATTATAACTACTGCACTTGCTCTTGATGAGGTTGCCGACAAAGACCGTATCAATGATCAAAGTTCCGGACCATTCTGGATGAAATTAATGAGATGGTCTAAAACTACAAAAAATGTACTTCAATATACTGTTTACTCAATCTCCAGGGACGATGGACATATTATCTGGCGAACTCCTGTTAGAGAAGACCTGCCACATGAAGGAATTCATAAAGATGCATCATGGGCTTCTAATTCATGTGTAACGGATGGAGAGCATATAATTGCATCTTTTGGTTCAGCCGGTATCTACTGTCTAAATATGTCAGGTGAGGTCCTATGGGAAAAAGATTTTGGTGATATGCATATAAAAAACACATTTGGTGAAGGAATATCTCCTGTATTGCACAATGGTAAAGTTGTAATTGCATGGGATCATGAAGGTGTTTCATTCATCACTGTGTTGAATAAGAATACCGGACATACAATCTGGAAGCATCAGCGAGATGAACATACAAATTGGTCAACACCTATTGTTGTTGAAGTTTCCGGTAGGCCCCAGATTATTAGATCGGGTGCAAAACGATGTATTAGCTATGATCTGGAGACTGGAAAAGAGATATGGTCTACCTTTGGCGTATCAAAGAGTGCCTGTCCTACACCGGTTTACGGAAATGGAATTGTATATCTAACTGGCAGTTACAGAGGGGGAAGTCTCCAGGCAATTAAACTTGATGGAGCAACCGGGAGGTTGGACAGTACTGATCAAATTTTATGGACTCATTATAAGGAGATACCTTATATTCCTTCTCCATTGCTGTATGAAGACAAAATTTATTTCTTTAAAGATTATACACCCAAATTATCATGTCTTGATGCGGTAACAGGAGAAGTTTTTTACACACGACAGAAGCTTGATGAGATGAAAAATATCTATGCTTCTCCAATTGCTGCAGGTGGGCGCGTCTATGCTGCCGGACGTAATGGTGTAGTGTATGTGATGGCACCGGGAGAAAAATATGAGCTTATTGCAATTAACCGCTTAGATGATATTTTTGATGCATCCCCTGTAGCAGTAGAAAATGATTTAATTTTGCGAGGAGTAGACTCGTTATACCTTATCTCTTCAGAATAATTGTGATTTTCTATTAAAAAAGTCATATTTTTTTGTAGTAATGAGGGTTTTTCAATATTTGTTATTGCGTAACAGTTTTGATTTTCTTAGATTTAAATGTATTAAGAATTGAATAACGCCGAAGATGGATCTATCTTCGGCGTATGTCTTTCAAAAGGGTATGTAACTTGGTTCAGGTTGTCAGGCCCTTATTTGTTTGTGGTAATAAAGGGAGAGACCAGAATGGCTGTACCGGAATTCCTGGAAAAACGCAATGTAATTGCCCAATGGGCATTTGATACGCGTCCTGTACTCGGACGTTTTCATCTGTGGCTCGAAGATGTAGAAATTGATTGGCTCGATAATAACAATCATGTAGAATTCAGAAATGAAATTACCTTTGCCGGTGGTGCCATGGAACGTATGTTCATCATGACTGCTGCTGTTGCTGCTCTTGGAACCAGGCTTTTTGGTCGTTTTGGTGAAGGTAAAGATCTTGACAAGAGGGCCAATAATAGAATCAAGAAAGATGCCGATGCAGTCAGTGCCTACTTGATGAGCGAATCATTGTGGTATTTAACCAGGCAGCTTCCTGAAAACCATGCTGTTATGGTTTGCCTTGGTGAAGGACTTATGCCTAAGGGAGGCGAAACACCGGATATGGGTAGTAATCCATTGTTGGGCTTTGGCCGGATATATGCCCGTCCACAAGTGGCAATATTATTGGATAGACTTGTGCAGCGTTTGATAAATAATCCTGACTACAGCTGGGATGACTTTATGGCTCGTATTAAAAAAGAGGGTATTACTATCTGGGGTGCAGCAATTGATACACTGGAAAACACCTCTCGTTTTGCCAAAGGTAAAGATACTGGCCCAATGACTGTTCTTCACGTTTTTGATCAACCTCTATCTGTTACACGGCCCTATGAAGGATATATGGGAACACTTCTGCTACCGGAAGAAGTTGTTTCTACAGCTGCTGCCAATTCGATGTTAGTTGATTTTCACACTCCGAGAGCTATAGTTATGGAGGCGATCAAACTTGCATATCCCGGCATTACAGCTAAAAATGTCCATGTTTGGACTTTATCCGGGAAAACACGGGAATTTCGTCTTGGAGATCTTTGGTCTCAATGGCGAGAAGCAGGTGCTCATATTGCAGAACATGGGTGGAAACTTCCCACTGGCAAGCTTCTTTTTAACGATTCAGGCACTTATGCGCCAACTTATAGTGTGGGAACATGGCATGATGATGCTGGTGAGCAACATCTCTTTCTTGTTGACGGATATTCTGCAACAGCTGAAGCTATGCAGGCTGCAAGCCTGGCACCAATACTCAACCTCAATGTCTCGCTGGCTTTGTTCAGTTCCCGTTTTGATCTACCATGGCACAGAGAAGCCCGCATAATGCATCTTGATGCCGAGGCTGTAGATTTTGAGAATCTACTTCAAAAAGAAGCAGGGGAACAATTAAGCAAAGATCAAACTGAATTGTACAGGCAATGTATCCGAGATGCCAGAGATGCCGGCATCCATGTAGAAAAAAATACGCTCTCTGTAGAAGATTTCCTCCCAAATAAAAAATGGGATGTTATGGCCCTTGTAGGTTATATGCTTGACGATCCATATACTGGTGCACCCGGTGTTGAGAAAGTAAATGCAGATACATACAAGGTGACAGTGCGTTTGTCCACGCCTCATGGCACAAAACAGGTGAAACTTACTTTGAAGTTCATGGAAAATGAAATAGACCGTCCCTTGGTATGCAACCCGTTACTCATACGGTTTTTTCATGGTGAAGATTACAAAGAACGTGCTGTCAAAATTTCAGACTCAGGCAGAATCCGTAATGAACTGCAAACACTCTGTTCAGAAGCAATGGAACATTTTGGTGTTAATGGTATGTTTGTTCATTTTAACCTTATCCCCAAAGATGTTATTTCCCCGGATGATCAAATTCTCTTAAAAGAGATCCTCGTCTGGTATAAGAAACACCATCCATTGTGGTTTAATTGGTTGGAGATTGCAGAATAATTCTTAAAGTTAATTTGTAATTAGTAAATGGGCGAGTTTTTAACTCGCCCATTTTTTTTAAAATTGAGATCTAATCCAAACATTAAAACCATATTATAACTAACTCCGACAATTGTGTGGAATTATATGTCCGCAGATAAAGCATGTTGAGCGTAGATGAGCACAGCATGTTGACGTTTATTAATCCATAGAATACCCAGAAGAGCCCAAAAGAAAAAACATTTGTCCACGGAATACACGGAGCCTCCCAGCCCTGCCCTACATATAAAAAAGGAGCAGGACAGGATTACAGGATTAACAGGATGTAAAATTAGCCCCCGGGGTGTCAGTGATGTTCTTTCACTGATTCCCCGGGGGTAACTATATAGCTGCTGGACTGATGAATCTTATAACGGCTCCTATAAATGATGAATATCCAATGTCCAATAACGAATATCGAATGTCGAAGTAAGAGCTACCTGGAAATTCGACATTCGGTGTTCTGCTGTTGGATATTCGTTCTGGTAAATTCCAATTAAAAATCACCGGAATTCAATATCCTTGGGGCAGGGCAGTGTGGCTCCGAGTGTTCCGTGGGCAATGCTCTTGCTCTTTACTCAACTCCACCTGTCACTGCCCAGGAGTCCGCTACTTCAGGATGCGGCAGCTCAGCGGGAACTGTCCATAAATCACGTAACCATAGGGAGATGTATTTCAGTAGTTTTCCAGTAGTATGTTTCCATATATCTCTTTGTATATTTTTGAAATTATTTAAAATGCGGGAAGTTCATATACTAGCTATATGTACGAAAGCATTATCCTTTGTATTAGAATAGCATGTTATTTTTGTGTTGAGAGGTAGGATGTTTTTCAAGGTTGTTTTCAATAGTTGCCACTGGCACACATCTTGCTTAAACCTTGATTGCAAATTTAAGAATTTAGATTTTAAGCGTTAATCTGAATATTACAATTCATTTTGATTTCATATTGTTGCGATTGCATTTTTTTCTATTCAAAGTGTAATCATCTAATTACGGAAAACGGAGATTCAATTGGCAGTTACAAACTATCTATTTACTAATCAATCTTTTTACTCTTTTGAATATCATGAGTCCCACAAGGTCGGTATTGATTCTTTTCAACCCAGGCCAAATAATTCATCGAATTAAATAATTTAATTATATCTCACGGAGGGAATCTTGAAGAAAATTTCTAAACTTTTAATGGTGCTATTATTTTTGGGCGTTAATGTTGCTCATGCACAGCTTACTATTTCACAGAAGAAAACTTATTCCGGGAACCCGGGATTTGAAGCCCCGCTTTCCTTTGCCAGGTTTAATCCTGCTTTAGGGCATTTAACATCGGTACAAATTATTACCAATTTAAATACAACAGGCGGATTTTTATCTGTAGATAATGATGGTGCAAATCCTGCATCTGCCAGTGTCCGTTTAGGAGCTACCGGAAGATTAACTTCTGGTGATGTGATGCTTTTGGATAATAGTGCCTCTCAAATTGGTGATGGCTTGGAAGTATTCACCGGAGAAACATTCACTTTAAGCGCAGATAATGGAGATGGTACTGGTAATGTAGATCCAACTGCACCTGACGGTGCTACTCATGATGGTGGCAATGACGCTGTAGCCGATAATGGTTTTGTAGGAGATGCTTTCAGGGAATTTTCCGGTAAGAGCTATGTCGGAGCAGGTAATTATACAATAACCATGGATGCTGATGCTCTGATTGATTTTGGGGGTTTGGGTGGTGTTGAAGGTTCATTTGGGCCGCCCCTCGTTGCTGGCGATGTGGAAGTTATCTATACATATACACCTTATTCAGCGGATTTAGGCATTGTTAAAGATGTCAGTGATGCCACACCTGACATAGGTGATAATATTAGTTATACGCTGACTGCCCATAATTATGGCCCTGATGATGCCACTGGTGTAATTGTCACTGATAATCTGCCAGCGGGTATGGATTTTGTTTCTGCTTCAGGAGACGGTTCATATAATGATGTTACTGGTATATGGACAATTGGTAATCTGGATGATGGTGATGATGCTACATTGACCATCAATGTTACTGTAGATGGAACGGGAATTATAATTAATACAGCTACAATCAGCAGTGATGTTGATGATCCTAATCCTACAAATGATACGGATAATTCATCTACAACAACACCTACTCAAATTGATCTTGAACTGACAAAGAGTGCAAGTTCAGAGACTCCAAATTACAAATCCAATGTTACATTCACACTGACTGTACGTAATACATCGCCATATGATAACGCAACTGGTGTAACAGTAACAGATGCGCTTCCTGCTGGCCTTACATATATCTCACATTCCGGTGGTACTTACAATTCCGGTACAGGTATCTGGAATGTTGGTACAGTCAATAAAAATAATGGTTCACAATCATTGCAGATAACGGCCAGAGTTGATCAGGTGGGAGCCATCACCAATGCCGCATCAGTAATCACAGCCAATGAACCAGATAAAGATTCTACACCTGGCAGTGGGACAAATGAAGATGATGATGATTCTGTTGATTTAACAGTACCGGCAGCAGCAGATCTACGTTTAACCAAGACAGTGGATCAGGCCAATAGGAATCTTGGCCAGCAAGTTGTATACACACTTACTGTTTATAATGATGGCCCTAATAATGCCACTGGTGTAACTGTTAGTGATGCATTGCCGGCAGGTGTAAGTTTTGTATCAACCACTGGTGCATACAATGACGGAACAGATACATGGACTATCGGTAATCTGGCCAATGGTGCCTCTGCCAGTATAACTATTACAGCAACGGTTACAGGAACAGGGAGTATTATTAATACTGCTGAAGTTGAAACCAGTGATCAGCATGATCCGGATTCAACCCCGGGCACAGGTTCCAATGAAGATGATGATGATGATGTGACAGTTTCAGTTCCTAAACAAGTTGATCTGGAATTATCAAAAAGCGTAGATGACAATACACCAGATTATGGTGATAATATAGTATATACACTGACAGTCCGAAATACATCAACTTATGACAACGCTACAGGTGTAACGGTTACAGATATCCTGCCCACCGGATTGAGCTATGTATCTCATACAGGTGGCAGCTATAATTCGGCGACAGGCGTATGGAACGTAGGCACGGTAAATAGGAATAATGGATCTGCAACATTGAAAATTACAGCCAGAGTAAGTGATACGGGCAGTATTGAAAATTTCACCCAGGTTTCTGCATGTAATGAAAATGATGTTGATTCAACTCCGGGAGACGGTGATCAAGGTGATGATGATGATGCTAAAGTAACTATAACTGTAGATGGCGCGGCTGATCTCCGCTTAACAAAGACAGCCAGTAAGCTTGATCCTGAACTCAATGAAAATGTTACATTCACCCTGACAGTCGTTAATGACGGACCCGATGCCGCAACAAATGTAGAGGTAACGGATAATCTTCCCACCGGGCTGTCTTTTGTCTCGGATGACGGTAGTTATAACGATGCTACCGGTGTGTGGAGTGTAGGTAATCTTGCCACAGGAGCCAGTGCTTCACTTCATATTACAGCAAAAGTAACACAAACCGGCAGCATAATAAATGCAGCAGAAGTTACTGCATCAGATCAATATGATCCGGATTCCACACCGGGCAGCGGCAGCAATGAAGATGATGATGACAGTGTTGAACTTGATGTTCCCCGCATTGTCGATCTGCGTCTTGATAAATCTGTAAACAATGCCTCACCAAATTATCTTGATAATGTAGTATTTACCATTTCAGTCGTAAATGATGGCCCTGATGCAGCTAGCGGTATAGCAGTTTCAGACGCTCTGCCTTCCGGGCTGGACTATGTTTCTGATAATTCAGGTGGTAGTTACAATAGCGGATCAGGTGTATGGAGCATAGGTAGCCTAAATAAAGATGCAACAGCCAGCCTTGAGATTACAGCCCGCGTCACTGCCACAGGTACATTGACAAATACGGCACAAATATCGGCATGTGATGACGATGACACTGACTCTACGCCTGGAAATAATATAGGCACTGAGGATGATCAGGATGATGCTGTAGTTAATACGTCTCAAGCCGCTGATCTTCGTATAGAAAAGACAGTAGACAATGCTACAGCGAATTTAGGGCAACGTGTTACTTTTACAATTACTCTTACAAATGATGGCCCGGACGCTCCTTCAGCAATATCCGTATTGGATGCATTGCCTGCCGGATTCAATTTTGAATCTTCAGATCCTGATCAGGGAAGTTATGATGACAGTAACGGTATCTGGACTGTTGGATCTCTGGGCAGTGGATCGTCAACCACACTTGAGATAGTAGCCAGTGTAACAGCTACAGGCAGCAAGACCAATACAGCAAGAGTTGAGAGTAGCAATCTTTATGATCCTGACTCCACACCGGGCAATAATATCGGTAGTGAAGATGATCAGGATACAGCTGTAGTTAATACGTCTCAGGCAGCAGACGTACGCTTGGAGAAAAATGTTGATAATGCCACTCCGGGTTTCGGAGAAAATGTTATCTATTCAATAACTATAACAAATGAAGGCCCAGATGCTGCCACAGGCCTGGAAGTAGAAGACGTACTTCCTGCATCAATGAATTACGTCTCTCATACGGGTGGAAGCTATGATGTAAATTCCGGAACCTGGTCTATAGGTACATTAAATGCGGCAGCATCTACAACATTAAACATTACAGCCACAGTTAATGGCACGGGCAGCATCACCAATACTGCCCAGGTATCAGCCATGAATGAGTATGACATAGATTCTACGCCTGCTAATAATATAGGCTCAGAAGATGATCAGGATAATGCTGATATAAATGTTGCACCGGCCGTTGATCTCTCTCTGGATAAATCAGCAACACCGATGAATCCCGGTAATGGTGAGAATGTTACATTTACTTTAACAGTTACAAACAGTTCCTCACATGATGATGCAACCGGCGTTGTTGTGAAAGACAACTTGATTTCAGGTTTATCATTTGTCTCAGCATCAGGTGATGGTAGCTATGATGAGAATACAGGATTATGGACAATTGGAACTGTTGCAAAGAGCGGTGGAACAGCATCGATTGATCTGATCGTGCGTATGGATCAAGCTGGCAGTATGCCTAATTTTGCAGAAGTCGTAGCCTGTAATGAATGGGATATTGATTCAACACCGGATAATGGAGCACAGGGTGAGGATGATGAAGACCAGGTAACATTGGGCGTACTTGAAATTTCCGATCTCAGCCTTGTTAAATCAGTAGATAACAGTACTCCCCATCTTGGAACAAATATTATTTACACATTAGTAGTCACAAACGATGGCCCTGATGATGCCAGCAACATAGAAATCGCAGATGCACTGCCGCTAGGTGTAAGCTATGTTTCACATACAGGTGGTAATTATGATCTGGGTAGCGGTATTTGGGATGTCAATAATCTGGCAACAGGTGCATCAACAACACTCTTAATCACTGCCAAGGTCACTGGTACCGGCACTATAAATAATGTTGCACAAGTAAGCTCGGTTGATCAACGTGATCCGGATTCTACACCTGATAATAATATATCTTCAGAAGATGATCAGGACAATGCATCTATCGTAGTTCCGCCTTCTGTTGATCTTGAACTGGATAAAGCTGTTGATAATGCAACACCGAATTATTTCTCTAATATTATCTTTACATTACAAGTGACAAACACATCTACGCATGATGATGCCTCAAATGTCACGGTTACTGATGTCCTACCACAAGGGTTAAGCTATGTTTCAGCATCGGGTGATGGCAGTTATGATGCGGCGACAGGTCTATGGACAATTGGTAATGTTGTCAAAAACGGTGGAATGCAAACTATTAATATTACGGCAAAGGTTGAGATAACTGGTGATGTTGTAAACATAGCACAGGTAGCCAGCTGCAATGAGATTGATATTGATTCAACTCCCGGCAATAATGATCAAAATGAAGATGATTATGATGCCGTTTCGCTTAAGATTGCACAAGCAGCAGATTTGCGTCTCTCAAAAGGAGCAAATACTACAAAGGCTGAACTGGGTGATACAGTTCATTTTAAAATTATTGTAAAAAATGATGGACCTGATACAGCAACTGATGTCAGCGTAATTGATCGAATTCCCGATGCATTTGAATTAATCTCTTCTGAAGGTTTTGGTAGTTATAATGCAGAATCCGGCCAATGGTATATTGGCACAATGTCAATCAATAGCCGCGCCGAATATCGTTTTGTAACAATCATGCGTGCTACAGGCGCCAAGAGCAATGTAGCAGAGATTTATCATAGTGATCAATATGATCCTGATTCAACACCAAATAATCGTAATCAAAGTGAAGATGATTGGGATTATGCATATATAAATGGTGATGCAATGGTAGATTTGGAGTTAGTGAAGACAGCCAATACTGCCACACCAAATTATCTTGGAATCCTGGAATATACTCTGAAGGTATCAAACGTTTCATCTCATGATGATGCTTTGAATGTTAAAGTGATTGATATCTTGCCAGAGGGTCTCAAGTATATTTCATCTGAAGGCCAAGGTACTTATAATCATAATACTGGTTTGTGGATAGTTGGCACAATATCCAAATCCGGTGGCAAAGCCATAATGAAAATAAAAACGCGAGTAGAGACAACTGGTGAAATTGTAAATTTTGCTCAGGTAAGTGCATGTGATCAGGAAGATATGGACTCCAAACCTGATAATGGTCCGTCAGAGGAAGATGATGAGGATGAGATATCTGTATTAGTAGCACCTTCAGCTGATCTGGAATTGGATAAAACAGTCAATGTTGATGTCCAGTATGTGGAACAGACTGTTAAATATACCTTGACACTGACTAATACAGGCCCTGACAGTGCATTAGGCGTCACTGTATCCGATAAATTGCCACTCGGACTGACATTTGTGTCAGATACTGGAGATGGCCTGTACAATGCTGATTCCGGCATCTGGACAATTGGAAGTATGGAAGTCGATCAGATTATGAAGTTGGAAATCACAGCATTGTTATCACCTGCATTGGACAGCCTGGTCAATGTAGCTGAAGTAGTAACAGCTGAACGTTACGATCCTGACTCCGTACCTGATAATGGCGCAGATGAAGATGACAGAGATGTTGTCACCGTAACACCAATACCAAGATCTGATCTGCGTTTAAGCAAGACAGTAGATGCAGATACAGTCGGTTTGGGTGAAGTGGTGCAGTTTACTCTGATCGCCTTTAACGATGGACCCAATAATGCGACCGGTGTAAGTGTAAAGGATCTCCTGCCATCTGGTCTGGCATACATATCACACAATAATGGTAATTACAGCCCTACATCCGGTATATGGAATATCGGTAATCTGGCCGTGAATACAGCGGATACTCTCTATCTTAGAGCTTCTGCGGATATGCAGGGTGGGCATTCAAATATCGCAGAAATATTTACTTGTGATCAAGATGATATTGATTCGACTCCGGGTAATGCTGAAAATGGTGAAGATGATATTGATACGGCATCGGTCTATATATCAGCATCAGGGATTGGTGATACTGTATGGCATGATGAAGATGCTAATGGCAAGATGGATAATTCTGAAAACGGATTGTCAAATGTATTGGTTAAATTGTTGATTGGCGATAATGTTTTTAAGACGGCAAGAACTGATACAGCCGGTCATTATTTCTTTGCCAATCTTAATGCTGGAACGTATTCAGTAACAATTGACTCAAAATCATTACCTGAAGGTATGGCTCTTACAACTAATAATCTGCCTTGGTCTACTGTACTCACTGCAGGTGGAATCAATCTGGATGCTGATTTTGGTTATAAAATTTCCGGTGGATCAATTGGTGATGAAGTATGGTATGATGCCGATGGCAACGGAAAACGCAGTTCATCTGAGCTTGAAGGTGTAACAGATGCTTTAATACTTCTTAAAGATGAAGCAGGCCGTCTTATAAAAAATACCACTACTGACACTACCGGATATTATAAATTTGAGGGTCTGGAACCTGGTAGCTATCGTGTAGAGATTGATGCGACTACACTACGTCCAGGTGTTTCTTTGACAACTGCCAGTTACTATTTAATTGACCTTTCTCTTGATGCTAATGTTGATACTGTTGACTTTGGTGTTCGTTTCATGGAAGGCAATGTAGGATCTATTGGTAATCTTATCTGGAAAGATACAGATCGTGACGGTGTCCAGGATGCTGATGAAAGTACAGGCATTGCAGGAATTGAAGTTGTTCTGATGGATGGCTCCGGCAATGTAATGGCCAGAGATGTCACGGATGATGATGGCAACTATCTGTTTAATTTCCTGTCTGCGGGCAATTATTGGGTAGATGTTAATTCACATGATTCTGATATGCCTGACGGATATTTTCTTACAACCGACAATGAACCGCACTATGTAGCCCTTGAAGCAGGTGAAGATTATTCTGATGCTGATTTTGGTTACATGGATCTTGATCCTGCCTTGGCTGTCCTGGGTGATTATACATGGCATGATGAGAACTGGAATCGTAATCAGGATAACGAAGAGTCATTTCTGTCCTGGATTGATGTTCAGTTATTACAGGGTGGAGAGGTTATTAAACAACAGAAAACAGATTTATGGGGTTATTATCAATTTGTAAATCTTCAACCGGGAACATACAAAGTAAAAGCACAACGAAGTGGCCCAGTACCGCCGCAGTCTCAAATGGCAAAAAAATCTGTACAATCATTTGAACCATGGCAGATGACCACAGTTGATTCCTTTATGGTTACATTGGCTGCAGGAGATGTATATCTAAAAGCTGATTTTGGCTTTGCATACCCTCAGGATAATTGGGGTGCAGGTCAGGAGAAAATATTGGCCCGTTACCAGCCATGGTATGGAGCAGCTGATTCAGATTCCAGCGGTCGTCATTGGGATTTCAGTTATTTCGGCGGTCAAAGTGACACCAGCCTTTTTGGATTCTATGATTCACAGAATCAGGATTTGGCAGATTACAATATTCTTTCTGCATGGGCAGCGGGTATTGATGGATTTGTTGTAGACTGGTATGGAAAGAACTCCTATGAAAATATAGGAGCCAGGTTGTTGTTGGACCGCGCCGAAGCATTAACACGTCTCTATGAACATAACGGCATGGATTTTCAAATAGCAATATCATATAATGAGCACTCAATTGGAGCGTTAGACAGTAATTTTACATATATTTCAGATTCCTTAATGACACACCCGGCTTATTGGGGAGTACGTGAAGATCTGCGCAAACCACTATTTATTTACAATTTTGCAGAAGCAATCATTACACCGGATGTGTATCGCGCATGTGCTGATACAATTCTTCCTGTGGGCAGTATGCTAATCTGGAATAATGCAGATACTACAGCATTTACGAGCATGGACGGTATATATCCATGGATTCAGCCCAAGGATAATATATGGGATGACCAGGGACAAAGATGGGGAAGAGAGCATCTGGAGTATAGTTATGAAACTGTGAATAGAGATAATCGTGGACGGATTGCATTCACTTTGGGAGCTGTATGGCCGGGCTTGGATGACAGTCAATGGATTAATTCAAAAGATAGATACATTGATCGTCAGGATACTGTCGTATATCAATCTACCTGGGATATGGTGCATAATTACCGCGAATCAGGAACATATCCGTTACCAATGCCATGGTGCCTTGTTGAAACCTGGAATGATTTCAACAATGCAACACAGATTGAACCGACATTGCATGATGGATATCTCTTCTCCGTATTGACACGTGAAAATGCCCGTCGTTTTAAGACCAATACAAATGATATTGAGGTCGGTGTTGAAGATCTTGGCATGGCTGTTCCCAAACATATTCATCAGGCGAGAATTGCAGCTCAATTAAGGCCGGAAGCAGCAGCTGGTATTCATGGTTTGGCAAATAAAGCTACAGCAGCATTCTTTGAACGAAATCATCTGCTTGCTCTATCTTATGCTGATGTAGCCTCAGGTCTTGCAATCAAGAATCTGTCCACCAGTGTTTTAGAGAATGGCACTATCCTTCTGAACTGGGAAAAAGCTGAATCCGCAGATTCTTATTTAATCTGTGTCGCCTATGATATAGCCCGCTTCAATCCTTGCAGTGACATTATGCCTGAAATGATTCCTGTGGGCAATGTTGATGAATTTCAGTTATCCGGTTACGACGCTGAAAAGAATCTATGCGTATCTGTCATTGCAGTAAATAGTGAACTTGGTCCATTTGCAAATCAAGGTTGGTATGAAAATAGTGTTACAGGTGTTGTTATTTTAAGACTATTTGATGATGGTGGCTCACAGACTGGCATCAAAGATGAAGCCCAGTCACCCACTCTATTTAGATTGGAGCAAAACTATCCAAATCCGTTCAATCCGACAACAACTATTAAATATGCAGTACCTCATGCAGAACATGTAATAATTGATATCTTTGATATCCAGGGCAGACATATTGAAACCCTTGTTGATGAACAGAAATACGCCGGTGAGCATATGGTAGTCTTTGTAGCTAATGATTTGGCCAGCGGTATATATTTCTGCAGGATTAAAGCCGGATCATACACAAAAAATTGCCGGATGCTGTTAATGAAATAAATGGTCAGTCGGCAGGACTATAATTTCTAAATTGTTGAAGGTTATATTTGCAATATTTGGACAGGCATGCATATTTGGCATGCCTGTTTTTTTATGAATCCGGCAGAACTGGCGGTTTCGCCTTTGCTCCCATTTGTAAATACTGGACAGATTGTTTATATTGACACTCTTGCTAGTTTATAAGATTAACCAAAGCATCATAAAAAGTTATAAGGATAATCTATGCTTAAATACTCTTTCATTATGTCAGTGTTAATTGTACTGATCTGTTCATGTACAAAAACCACTAAAAATTCAGATCTTGCAGCCTGGAAGCAAAAGCTTATCAAAACAAGGCTGGATAAAGATAAAGAGTTCAAAGTATCATCAATATCTCCCTTTGCCGGCCATAGCAGGCTGACAGCATTGAAGGGATCTACAAATTATTTAGTTTTTGACAGTGGCAGTTTCAAACTGGAAAAGAGCAGGTCATCAGGGGTATTATTTTCAGTTTCCATGCAAGCAGATAAATGGGTTTTTAGTTTAAATAATTCTGAATTCACTTGTGTATCAGATGGTAAACAGCTACAGTCAGGTGATATACTTGAACAAAAAGTTAAGGGTAAATACGAAAAATATACATTTGTCATATATCCTCTTGCCGAAACCCTGGTGATAGTGATTTTTGACCCTGACCATGAGAGCATTCAAGAGTTTGAGCATCTGGCATATTTTCCTCTCGATTATGATTTCAGGGTAGAAGCTGAATTTAACCAGCTGCTAAATCCAGAGCAGATTGAGATGATAACGAGTCGAAATCAAGTTAAGATTTTTTACCGTTATGCCAAGATCACGTTTAAAGTGAAGGGGCGGGAGCAGTGGCTTATTGCATATAAAAATGATCTAGGTAAGGAAGCTGAAGGAGCCTGGATTTTTATCCCTTTTAAAGATAATACAAGCGGTGAGACAACTTACGGGGCCGGTCGATTTTTGGAGCTGAAAGAACCGATTGGAGATTCAATCATAATTGATTTTAATAAAGCTTTTAATCCCTTATGTAATTATTCGTATGTATATAATTGTTCATATCCACCGGAAGAGAATTCTCTTGATATGAAAATTGAAGCAGGTGAAAAAACATATCTTGGTGATCATTAATTTTATGTGCGATCGCCTCCGACATCTTTCGGGGGCGTTTAAACTCATACCGGAAAAGACGTCGTTTTATTTTTTATGTACACTTTTTGATGTCAATTTTGAGAAGAATAACCCGATCTAATTGAAAATGTAAGATTTTTCTTGATCCTTCTCTCATATTTGTTAACTTGGAATTAGTAACATTCTCCTGAAAAAAGTTGATACACTATCTTTTTTTTACTCATTTTGTAAAATTATTGAGACAGCATTATGTCAGAAAAAAAATATTTATTCTCAAATTTATTCCTGACTTTTTATGACACCTCAGTAGAAAATTTATATCAACAATATATTATAGAGCGAACTCTCGCTTTCTGCCGTATATCCTGGGCCTTAGTTTTCATCTTTGGAGGTATTTGGGGCATATTGGATAGGCAGTTGTTTGGTGAATCTGCTGACGTTGTCTTAAATGTTAGGTTACTTCTTCTTGTAATTGCCGGTATTATGTTTTCACTATCCTATATTAAGAAGTTTAAAAAATACATGAAAATGAATGCCGCAGCTTTTATATTTATGCTAGGCACTTTTTGTATCTTTTTAACCGCGATGAGTGACAGGACAACGTTCAGTCCCTATTTTGCCAGTTTATTTATTGCATTTACCGGTGTTATTATAACAGCTGGTCTTGGTTTTAAGTACAGTATATTTGCTTTTTTATTTAATTTAATTATATTTGAAGTTACATTTGGAATGTTTTTACATCTTTCAGGAAATTTATTTATTATATATAACTTTTTTCTTCCAACTATTATTTTGATTTTTTTGTATATTGGATATTTTATTGAACGTACTTCACGGAACAACTATATTATTTCGGCCAAACTTCAAAAATCCCTGATCCATGTTAAAAAACTTAGCGGACTACTTCCAATCTGCTCATCTTGTAAAAAAATCAGAGATGACAAGGGATATTGGAATCAAATTGAGATATATATTGAAACCCATAGTGAGGCACTATTCAGTCATGGCCTATGTCATGATTGTGAAAGTAATATATACGGACATCAAGAGTGGTACCAAAAGAAAAAGAGAAAATCTGCTAATTAATAATTGATTTGATGTTTTATCCTACAAATTCTCAAGAATTAAAAATATACATTCATAATAACAGCCATCCCTGTATCCACATTTATTCCTCCGGGATTAACAAAACGTTTCATTCTTTATTCCTCCAAAAATAGATAAATTCATTTATTGCCTGTACTCCCCTCATATGATCCAGGCTGAGAATAAATCGGGCCAGCTCATCTGATACAGGACGAAGTATATTAAGTACAAGTAAATTGGTAAAGAGCAGTTCAGAATTAATTTTCAGATAGATTCTATAAAGTAGAGCACACAAATAGTTGTTTGTGTGCTCTACTGGTTCTGCATGAAGATTCGTTCTAGTTTAGCGTTATCTCTATAGTCTGCTGGTTATTACTTAAATCGGTAATTATAACATGCAAAATATCTCCGGATCCATCTTTTTCACCGGGAACCGTTAGGTGAATTATGGCAGAGAATTTATTTTGATGTACAGTATCCCAGGTATACGTGATTGTAGCTGATGGAATGAAGTATGGATCAGATCCGTCACCGTTAACAATGCTTGGTGTAAGAGCATTGACATATTCATCAGCAGTTACCACATATTCAATAATCTTTGGATTTGAACCTGGAGTTGAGTTGTCAGCTGTTGCTAACACATTAACCGGAACAAGAGTAAGACTCGGTTTAACTGTATCATATATAGGAGAGTATGGGACTAAAGGTCCCTGACCGGCATTATTTACGGCTGCAACAGCAAATGTAACACCTGTACTCTTTAGGAACGGCGTAATGTATGTGGGATTATCATTTTCAAAATAATCAAATTGAGATGGCAAAGATGCCAGGCCTTCCTGAGTTATTTGATAATCGATATGAGTGGATGTACCAACTTCAACCCAGTCGGAATTTTTATATGAGTCTTTAGCATAGATAATATAATCTGTAGCGATAGCGACCGTATTCCATTTAAACCATATTGTTCTGGTATTCCAATTTGCACCGAAGAAACTTGATACGCCTGGTGCATCAATTGGTGCGAAACCTGTAACAGCTGGAGGTTTTACCTTATATTTGGTAGTCCAGAAGACAAAGGGATCTAAATTATTTCTGACATAGATTTCATCACCAATAATGTTCGAATGTATATTCACTTCCAATGTATATTTTTGATTCCATTCAAGTGTATCAGCATGGACTATTGTCAAAACATTTGAAGCAGTGTTGTTATTGAAAGTAGTGTATACCATTTCATCATCTTGATCTGTCAGCTTAACTATGGTAGTCAAAGCATTAAGATCAAGATCAGTATTAAATGTCAAAGTAATCGGTTGATCAACCTGAAATTCATCCCATACACCTTCAACACGTTCCATATTAGTAGAGATCAGCCTGATACCTTCACGTGTCTTAAAGGTAAATGCATTTTCTACAAATGCATGATTGTCAAATGCAAGGCCGTCCATAATATCCAATGAATAGCTGAGATCGGGCCGTAGAGGAATTTTTGGTTTGATTGTCAGTGTAAGGCTGTCTGTCCATGTAGTATCACAACTGATTGTATTTCCGTAGTATTCATCATCGGATTCGTAATTTTTTAATAGATACTCTACGGTTTGCAACTGCATCTTCTTGGAAAATTTGACTACAAGACTATCTGTCAATCCAAAATTATCAACATTGATGAAATTGTCATGTACAATAAATGGCTCTGTTGTATTCCGGTATAATTTGATTTCACCAATTTCTGCAACAGCATCCTGGTATAAACGTTGGAGGCTGCCACCTTCACTTTCATGATAGATTCGGTATTCAATATTTTGGTACATGTAGGGCAGTGTGTATATGAATACATAGGGAGCACCCGGAATAGTGTCTAAAGTGAAAAATCCATTCTCATCAGAGACAGTTGTGAATTTGCCGGGATAGATATTTGAAAATTGCGATAACCAATACAATTCGACATCATAGTCTTCATACCACTCTTCGTCAAACCAATCAAAGAAGGACCAGTCCAACTTTGACCACTGATCATAGGATTTAAAAAAAAGTGAATAATCAGCCACAACAGTTACTCCGGCGGCTGGTGTCTTATTGTGAGCATCCTCTACTTTATACAGACGCCCTTTGAGCCCGGCATTCTTCTTGAAGAGGATAATATTACGTGTAATTTCGTATTGATAATCTTCGGATGTGGGAATATTTTGAAGATTCAGGCTATCAAGTGTTGGAATAGTAACTAACACTCTGCTGGCTGCATACTCTGCAGCACCGGAAAATGTAATAGTGAATTCTCCCGGCGTTAACTTGTCGGTAATGGCATAATAACCCAATTCATCTGTTTTTATCGACTTGGTCTTGCCTTGTGTTGCCCATGTTACAGTGACAGCACCGGAGGCAAAGAGTGCCTGACTACAATAGTCAGTGATCTGTCCATGAATGAAAGCAGTGACTCTTCCATTGGACTCGCCAGGTTGAAAAGGTTGCACATTGTGCTCTGAACAAGCCAGAGACAATAATAGAGAAATGATGATGGCTACGTAGAATATACGATTACGCATTGCCCACCTCCGTGTTAAATGTTCACGATTGCGAGATATTTTTACCCCTAAGACGACCTCGGCAGTAGGCAGACTGACAAATGAAGTCGCAGTTAGTTATATGACATAATAATCGAATATAACCTTTGATTGATTGAATGTCAATAAAAAAGGTGATAATTTCAATGTTATTAATTAGTTTTCTACTTGACTTTTTGGATAAAATAATATATAATGAAAACAAATGCATGTTTTTATTTTTTTTGTATATATCTACATTGTCATCAATTTTGTCTTTTTTTGCTGAAATAAACGCTCATAGGGGGGCGCTATGTGCAAAAGATTAAATCTTTTTGTATTGGTCATTATCATCATGGTAATTTTATCTCCGGCCATGGCACAACAGACTATTCGTATTAACCGGCCTTACATACTCATCGATGTTACTTCCAAAGATAATGTAAATATCGGTGAAATTTCCAAACTATACCGTTGGATCAACCAGGTCCCTGTAATCACCGGAACTATAAAGGCACTGGTGTTTAAGGATCAATTTTGTGCGTTTAAAATTTTAAATGAACATTCCAAGTATCCCATTGCTCTTGGTGACTGGCTCTTGGGGCCAGATGCTGAAATGCCTCAGGCCATGGCAGGGCCGTTGAAATCAAATATTAAGATTGATCAGTCAATGAATACATCAATTATAAACAGGTATTCCAGGCAAAAATGGGTAACATGGACAACTGCAACAGCGGCTGCAGTATGCGGCGGATTTGCATATTATTACTGGGATCAGGCAGAAGATGCCAGTGATGCCATTTTACAGACTTTATCAGAAGAACGATACAATATTCTGGCTGATGAAATAAGACAATATGATAATAAATCTAATTTATCACAGTGGCTTTCAGGTGGCTTTCTAGTGTTAGGTGCTGTTCATTATTTTATTACTCGTAATCAGTACGACATTAATGTAGGGCCATTTGCATTGTCACCTGCTGTTTCACCTCATTATCCCGGTGTTGGGATCAAGCTTGCGTTGAAGTAATGTAAATTTTGGCTCTTCCGGGAACTGTGTGGAATTGGCAATCATAAAATCCGGAAAAGTCCTGATAAAGAAGAGCAGGAGCATTGCCCACGAAATACACAGAGACACACGAAGCTACCCGGCCCGGCCTGAAAGATATTGATGAATGTGGTGGAGCCTTGATGGGACTGCCGCTGTTACCTGCACAAAAGCCTCCCCGAATTACTTGACTTTTACACTTACGCTATACTCGTGTAACCTACAGTTCCCGCTGATGTTTGATGAGGCTGTTGTGATGCGTCTCCGGATGTTTTATGGATTAATAACGTCACATCAACATGCTGTGTTCATCTGTGGAGATCTGCTCCGCAGATGATACGGATTATCGCAGAATAGATTACCCCGGCAATATAACTTCGTGGTTTCTATGTTGACTCATGTTAATCGAGTCAAATAATACCCATTCGATTCGACATAGCACTCGTAAATATTACAAAAAATATGCTGGGACACCCCAAAAAAACATTTTTTAGTGTACTTAAGTTGCTGTTTTTTATAGCTTTGTTTTTTTAACACCTGAAAAGTGTCGAAAACGCAAGAGCTCTTTTTTTATATATTTAAGGTAGGGCTGGGAGGCTCCGTGTATTCTGTGTATTCCGTGGATAAGCTCTTTATTAACTTTTGGTATCCGGTACTCAATAAATATTTTGACGTACTGTAATTCCATACAATCGCCAGAAGAACCGTACTATTCATATGTATTAAACATTTAGCTTAACGTTAGGTAAATGTTAGTTGTATTGCTGACATATGTTATGTATTTTTACAAGAATTCTATTTATCCAAATCCCTTATAACCCTGGCTAAAGAGGATAATTATGCATAAACGCTGCTTGATCCTGTTAATGACATTCATTGTGTCATTATCTGCTTTTTCTCAGATTGACCCATTCAAGTATTGGACATTATTACCGCCTGCTGTAATGGATGAAATTATTGGAGAAGCTTCAGGCGAAACTGCCTATAATACAATTTTGGAGACAGGTGCCTACAATAAAGACCGTCTGGCATCAAACTACGATGGCCTTTTCTATGAATCAGCATATATTTTAAAACAGCTTAAACTGTACGGACTTAGCGGAGCCAGGATTGATGACTATCCAGGTGGCGATGTATGGGATGGAATAAAGGGTAGCTTATGGGAGATATCCCCTAAGCGACGTAAATTAGCTTCATACATGGATATGACAGCAATGCTGGCAAAGGGTAGTACTAATGCAGATGTCAAAGCAGAATTGGTGTGGATAGGGCAGGGACGTAAGCAGGACTTTGATCCAGCTGATGTTGATGGTAAAATAGTGGTAACAGAAGGATCTTTATCAAATTCACATACAAATGCATGTCAGAATGCAAGTGCTTTGGGAGTTATTGCCATAAGTGGATCCAGGCCGCATTTTGATCCTACTCAAATCCCGTGGCGCGGTTTGGGAGGATGGCGGTCTTCATCTGATAATATGAAGTTTGGTTTTTATTTAACAGCCAGAGAAGGTGAATTCCTAAAAAAGAGATTGATACGTGGTGAAAAAATTAAAGTACATGCGCAAGTCAAAGCAAAAAAAGAAAAATACAGACTGCAAAATGTAACATGCCATATTCCAGGTACAGATCCTGATGCCGGAGAGATAATCTTTTCTGCCCACCTGTTTGAAGGAATTACAAAGCAAGGGGCCAATGACAATAAATCCGGCAGTGCTGGCATATTGGAAGTAGCCCGCCTCCTCAATACATTGATAAATGAAGGCAGAATTGATCCACCCAAAAGGACGATTCGTTTTCTATGGGGACCAGAATTTTCCGGAACAGGACCATGGGTTCAAGACCATATGGAATTAATGGATAAAACACTCTGCAATATAAATATGGATATGGTAGGAGAGTGGCTCTCAAAGAATCAATCATATATGTGTCTTATAAGGACAACCTTGGGAAATGCCCATTATATTAATGATGTCATGGAAAATTATTACAGGTATATCGGAGAAGTGACTCGTGAACGTATATATGGAGCCAGCGGCGTATCGCGCGTAGGCAGGCGAATAATGGCCCCATCCGGTTCGGATGAGCCCTTTGCATACAGTATTGAAGTACATTCAGGCTCTTCTGATCATGAAATATTCAATGACTGGGGTGTTGCTGTCCCGGGAGTCATGATGATTGCGTGGCCTGACCAATGGTATCATACTTCAGGTGACCGCCCTGATAAGGCCGATCCTACTCAAATGAAAAGAATCGCAATTATTGGTGCTGCAAGTGCATATAATATTGCATGCGCAGATGATGCCATGGTAATGCGGATTGCTGGCGAAACTGCGTCCAATGGCACCCGCCGCCTTGGACACGCATGGATACTAGCTCAAAATTATCTTAATGATTCAGATGGCACTTGTATTGATGAGAATTATCGTAATGCCATTGGAAAACTTCAAACTGCAGAGGAATTTGAGCTTGCCGTGCTTGAGTCTGTTATGGAACTGGCTAATAATAAAAATGAACTGAATACATATATTGAAAAGTTAAAAGCCTCAATACGCACAACAACAGCATCTCACAAAGCCGCTCTCAATCTACAGATGAGCATTAAAAGCAGACAGCTGGGTGTAGAGGCTCAGAAGCATCAACAATCTAAACTTGAAAGAGATGCTTCTTTGATGATTCCTGTACGCACTGCCAAAGTAAGGGAGATGGGATATCGCGGATGGCGAGGTTATTCTGATGAGATTCCGGAAGATGCAAAGGAAAAGTATCCCTATAACAGACGTGAAATTGCACGCACTTCAGAATTACAATGCCTTATTAACGGGGACCGAAGTGTGTTGGATATCAAACGATGTCTCGATGGTCAGTATCAACGGGAATCATCGTTGAAGGCTGTTATGAACTATATCTATCAACTTGAAGCTGCGAGATTTGTCACTTTTAAATAAATTCTACGGGAGATAAATATGCAATATTTGAAAAAAACATTCTACTGTTTCATCTTGGCTGGTTTATTTTTTAGCGTTCATATATATGCACAGGATGATGCAACGTGGCCTGAGAGCTGTACGTCAATAATGGTCGGGAAAAAAGCTTCTACTGACGGTTCTGCTATTACAGCTCATTCATGTGACGGCCCATACAGGACCTGGTTGAAATTTGAGCAGGCCAATGACTATGCAGAAGGAGCGATGCGCAAAATTAATTGGGGAACAATGCATACCGAGACAGCATGGGAAGAACGCGGTATTCTTGAAAAAGGTGAAATTCCTCAGGTAGCACATACTTATGCCTATATGAATGTTTGTTATCCATGTATGAATGAAAAACAGCTGGCCATAGGTGAGACAACTTTTGGCGGTCGAAAAGAACTGAAAAATGATGAAGGTCTATTTGTAATTGAAGAATTACAACGTATTGTATTAGAGCGTTGCACAACAGCACGTGAGGCAATTAAACTCATTGGCCGCCTGGTTGCAGAACATGGTTATGGTGATTCGGGTGAATGTTTGACATTTGTAGATAAGAAAGAAATCTGGCATTTTGAAATAATGGGAGCCGGGTTTACAGAAGTATCCGCTGTATGGGCTGCGGTCAGGATACCTGATGATCATGTGGCAGTTTCCGCAAATATCTGCCGAATCTCAAAACTTGAACTGGATAAAGTTGATTGGTACATGGCATCTGAAAATGTATATCGTATTGCAGAAGAAAATGAATGGTGGAACCCTGATTCAAGCGAATTTATCTTCTGGAAAGCCTATTCGGGTCGTAAGCCCTATTCAATCCGTGAATTCTATGTGCTCAGTACACTGGCACCTTCCGCCAATCTTGATATGGAGATGGAAGAACTTCCGTTCTCGATTAAACCCGATAATAAAGTCTCTGTGCGTGATGTGATGAAATTTTATCGTGAGACCTATGAGGGAACCGAATGGGACATGACCAGGAATTTTATAGTAGAAAAGCACCGTCCCCGTGGTGCACCGGAGCCTGAAGAGGGAACACCACCGGAGATGGTAAAGAGTCCTATTGCCAACCCATGGATGACTCGTTATATGCGTAATTTGGTCAATACTTTGAAACCTGAAACCGCTGAGAGACAGCGTACAATAGCCATTGCAGGTTGTTCTTATTCACAAATTATTCAGGTACGCGACTGGCTGCCCGATGAAATTGGCGGATTGGCGTGGTTCAGTTTCGATAATCCCGGACAAAGTCCGCGTATTCCAATCTATGCAGGTACATTGTCGCTTCCAAAAAGTTTTGAGATATGCGGGCAGCATCAGTATCGTGAAGACGCTGCCATCTGGAAATTCCGTAAAGCCAACAGACTCTCTTCATTACGTTGGGGCCGCTTCAGAGAAGACATTGAAGGAGCTGTACAAGAATTTGAAGATAAGGCATTTGATGAATTATCAATGGTTGAAGAAAAAGCCTTAGATCTTTATAAACAATGGAAGAAAGAAGAGAAAAAACGGGATAAAGCAAGAGAGAAAGCACTTGAAGCCGGTGAAGAGTATGAGGATGAAGAGATCGTTCCCGAATATAAAAAATATTTGACCCGTTATACAGATCATTTTGCCAGAGCGGCCATGAGTAAATGGGAAGAGATGGGACAGATGTTCTGGGCAGCTTATAATTTTGGGTTTTAGGAGGTAATCAATGTACCTAAATAGAAAAGTACTTATAATCGCACTACTCATCATCTTTGTAACGACCGGAATGTATGCTCAGGATATTGATTATGATAACTGTACAAGTGTCATGGTTGGAAAAGGAGCATCTGTTGACGGCTCTACAATGACTTCTCATTCTTGCGACAGTGGTTCAGACAGAACGTGGATCAATGTTGTTCCCGGAAAAAAGCATAAACAAGGGGCCGAATGTTCAATTTATATGCAATCAAAGAGATCCATCGGTCCTGATGATGACGATCGAATTGAGGTCGGTAGTATTCCGCAGGTCAGAGAGACATATTCTTATATAAATACTGCCTATGCAGTTATCAATGAATATCAACTGGCTATTGGTGAAACAACTTTCATGGGTAAACGAAGCTTGCGCAGCGATGAGGGCTTAATAGATTGCCCGGAGCTATTCAGACTTTGCCTGGAACGCTGCAAGACTGCACGTGAAGCTATTAAAATGATAGATGAATTAACCAGGGAATATGGTTACAATGATGTGGGTGAATGTTTTTCTTTTGCCGATCCCAATGAGGTCTGGCATTTTGAGATTCTCGGACCAGGAAAAGGGAAGATTGGCGCAGTATGGGCTGCTGTAAGAATACCCGACGATCATATCGGTGTATCAGCCAATGCAAGCCGTATACGGCAGATTGATCTCTCTGATCCTGACAATTATATGGCATCAGAGAATGTGTTCTCACTTGCTCAAGAATTGGGATGGTGGAATCCTGACACAGACGGACCCTTTGAATTCTGCTACGCATATGCAAATCGTCGCAGCATGGGCTGCCGCAGACGTGAATGGCGTGTATTCTCTTTGGCAGCTCCTTCATTGAATCTTGATCCCAATGGCGAAAATTTTCCCTTCTCAGTCAAACCTGAAAATAAATTGTCAGTGCAAGATGTCCTTAATATGTTCCGTGATGCATATGAGGATACCCCTTTTGATATGACACGTTCACTGACTACTATGACTCGTGACAGTGTAATCGTAAAAAGTCCTGTAGCCACAGCATTCATGAACAGTGACTTAAGACGCCTTTTAAAAATTCAGCGTGAACGTACAATAGCCTGCGGACGTGCTACATATGTTCAAGTCACTCAATCACGCCGCTGGCTGCCTGATCCCATAGGTGGTGTAGTATGGCTGGGATACGATAATCCCGTTACAACACCACATATACCGTTTTACTGCGGAATATCTCATATGCCAGGTGCCTATGAAATAGATGGAAGACGTAATTTCAGTCGTGAATGTGCGTGGTGGGCTTTTCGCCGTACATCACAGCTGGCGCTTTTCAGGTGGCAGCAGATGACGCATGACATTGAAGCTGTGTGGAGTCCGCTGGAAGATGAATATTTTGCAGCCCAGGACTCGATTGAAACCGAAGCTCTGCGTCTGTATGAGAAGAATCCCGGTAAAGCCAGAAAATATTTAACAAAATACAGTGTGAAAAAAGCAGAGGCTGCAGTACAGGCATATTGGGATCTTGGAGATATGTTATGGGCCAAATGGACAAATAGATTTTAGAATCGTAGATTTAACATCAAGTAAACAGGGAGATTTTTTATATCTATCATTGTCTACATAATTATTGCAATGGCCTTGTATTTGACATATGAATCCATTAATCATAGTCGCATGTTAAAACGCGTGCCTGTGCGAATTACAGTCACAGGCACACGTGGTAAATCCTCAGTTGTACGTATGCTTACATCAGTATTAAGAGCATCAGGAGCCAGAACATTGGGCAAGGTAACAGGAACAGAGCCCTGTTACATATTGCCCAATGGACAGGATGAAGTTATAAGTAGAAATCGCCTTGCTTCAATTATTGAACAGATCAGAACCGTAAGACGCGGGGTTAAAGAGAATTGTGTATACCTGGTATCGGAAATAATGAGTATTCATCCTGAAAATCATCTGATCGAATCCCAGAGATTGCTTAGGCCGCATCATGTAATCATCACTAATTCACAGCCTGACCATCTGGATGCCCAGCAAGATTCAGTTGCAGATGTATTGGCGTTGGATGTAGTCGAATGTTCGAATGTGTGGCTTCATGAGAATGAAGAATCTCAAATATTCAAGCAGATAGCATTGAAAAAGAATGCAACTCTGCACGAGGTACCATATGATAATAGTGGTTTTCAGCAATGTCATATGAATCTGGTTTCAGCGTTGGCACGCCATCTTTCAATCTCTGAAACACACATAGATACCGGGATACATGATGCAATTCAAGAGAGAACTCCCATAAATATTTGGGAAATCATTTCCCTGCAAAAGAGAGTACATGTAGTAGATGCTTTCTCGGCAAATGAGCCTGCTTCGACATGGAAAATCGTGGATCAGCTTAAAGACTATCCGGAAATTAAGGGTAGATTAATCGGAATTCTAAATTTGAGATGGGACAGAGGTGACAGAACGGCGCAATGGATAAAAGCGTTGAAAATAAATAATCCTTTCAAATTTCTTTATGTTACAGGCGGGCATAAGCTTGCTTTTTGTAAAAAAATAGAATGTGCAATTTCAGTCAACTCCAAAACTGCTGATAAGATATGGGCGGAAATATATAACAATACTAATGATGGAGATTGCATAGTCGGTTTAGCTAATTGGGCAGGATCTGGCGCAAAGTTAATTGATATCTGGAAAAAAAACGGACATCACTATGGCATTTGAATTACCCTTTATCGGTCTTGTTCTGACATTGATTTTTATTTCAGTTACCGGTGTCTATCCTGGCGGATTGATTATTCCAAGCTATCTGACGCTCTTTATAGATCAGCCCTTGAGATTAGCAGGAACACTTACAGCCGCTGTTGTAACTTTTTTGTGCTACAGGTTACTTTCGCGATGGTGGATATTATTCGGACGCCGGCGATTTATATTTATGATAATGACAGGTGCTATGTGGGCTCAATTTGCATTAATAGTATTGCCCCAATTTTTTAATTCTTCTATGGAATTTCGTATAATCGGTTGGATAATTCCGGGTTTAATAGCCAATCAATTTGAGCGGCAGGGAGTTTTAATAACTATACTTTCCTTGATAACAGTGACAATTGCAACATATATAATTGCTCTGTTGCTGGGGCTCAAATGATTTATCCTTTTTCACGGCGAATATTTATATTTATTGTATGTGCGACTCTGTGGAGCATAATTACAATGTGCAGTATTCGTTTTTTTGCACGCAGGAATGCCGTCAGTGTAACATCGGATATGCATGAAGCCAGGCAATTGATGGTGAACAGCCTACGATCCGTATCAGACTATGTGAAGAAGAATGAGCTGGGGATTGATAAAGCAATTGATCCATACAGAACCGGATTGATAGGCCCTGAACTAACGCCTCTGACCACAACAATCGGCCATGTTGAGGCAAAACGTACTTCCTGTAATCCACAGATGAGTGCCTTGATTGTACATCTGCTTGGGAAGGCAGGCGTAAAATCCGGAGATACAATTGCTGTGGGTGCATCGGGTTCATTCCCCGGACTACTTTTGGCTACACTATCGGCGGCTAAAGCCATGAATGTGACGCCTGTGGCCTTAATTTCTTTAGGATCTTCAGGTTATGGTGCCACAAGACCCGAATTTGATCTTTTGGATATTTATAATTATTTTGAAAGTATTGATTTAGTCAACCAAGCTCCGCTATTAATATCATTAGGTGGAGATTTTGATATTGGACGAGACTTTGATATTAATACAAGGCAGCGTCTTATATTGAAATTTGAGGATTCAGGCTTAAATTTTATTATAGAAGCTGATCTTCAAAAAAATATCTATTCACGATTGGATTTATTGAAAAACAAAAAAATTTCAGCCTTTATTAACTGTGGTGGAAGTTATGTAAATCTGGGAACTGATAATTCAATACTGAATTTGAAACCAGGTTTAACATTTGATGTTGAACAGCCTCCTCAGGTGAGACAGGGTATGGTGCAAGCCATGTCTGCCACAGGAGTGCCTATTGTACATCTACTATTTCTGCGCGGGCTTGTTCTCAGATACGGACTACAGTGGGATGCAAATCCATGGCTGGAAAATTCAATAGATGCTGAACTTATTGATATGGATCTTTCAAAAAAATCTATTAAAATCATTGCAATTATTTACTTTTTTGTCCTATCTTTAGGATTCATTATTTCTTATAGATCGGGTATATTTAAACGATTAATTTAAAAGGGAGCATAAAATGCGCTCATCAATCAGCAAGTTTATTGTTTTTGTTTTTTTATTATCATTTGTTTCAGGCATTTCCGCTCAGGATACTGTTCTTAAAGCAGAAACACCTATACTCATAACTTCATGCGGACAGAGTCCAGGTCCTATGCGAATTAAAGTATTTTTGAAAATATTGAAAATTGATTATTCATACGAACTTCAGGCTACTACGCAAACTCTGATAACAGCTAAAGAAAACGGCACTCCTTTTAAAACATTGTTCATTGTTACAGGTGCCAGCCAAAAAGGAATGGGAGCAGCAGGAGTCTCAATGAAGGACGAACTCTCCAGAACCAAGGCATTGATAGTCGAAGCCCGCCGCCAGGGTATCAAAATTATCGGTTCTCACCTTGAAGGTATGGCAAGGCGTTCACAGGGTGCAGCTGCCGGCGATAATTCAGACGAACAGTCTATTGACGCAGTAATGCTTTCCTCAGATTTCATGCTTATCTCTAAAGATGGTGATGAAGATAATCGTTTCACCCTAATTTCAAAGAATAAAAACATTCCCGTTGTTTTTTATAACAAGAATATGGAACTCAAGTCTAATCTGAAAACTATATTTGAATAAATAAGACGGAGTTAATTTATGTCTATGACTGCAGCTGCAACCATAATTCTGGGAATCATGGTTGCTATCTATATAATTGCCAAATATTTCAAGTTGTCCACCGAGCTGGCCATGTTAGCTGCGGCACTTTCCGGTTCAATGGCCGGTGGAACCTGGTTAGCACCCAGGCATATTGCCGAGGGTGCTTCGACATACCTTGATATAAATTTAATATTTATATCTGCTACTCTTTTTATGAATATATTAAAAGCTGCAGGTGGCGTTGCCTTTGTTGTCAGGGCAATTCTCAAGAGATTTCACAAAACCAGAATTACGATGTTGATGCTTCTGGCATTACTTCTTTTAGTGCCCGGTGCATTAACAGGGGCAGGCAGTGTAACCGTTTTAATTACCGGGGGCCTGGTTGCAGTTGTTTTAAGTTTTATGGGTATCACCAAGGTTCGTATTGCAGCCATAGTATTTATCATAGCCGGGCTTTCTGCTGCTGCACCTCCTGTATCCCTGTGGGCCATGATGACTGCTGCAGGTGTTAATATGCCCTATGTCGGATTCTTTCTGCCTCTATTGATACCATGTATTCTACTTGCATTGACTACTATTTTCATTTTAGGCTGGAAGGGTGAACGGATTAATCTGGAAAAAGCTTTTGCTGAACTTCCCCCTGCACCTGAAAAGATGAATTGGATTCGTGTAATAATTCCATTCCTTGTATTTGGATTTCTTGTATTTATGGGACGCCAATGGCCGCATACTACACCTATTGTAGGTCTGCCTTTAATGTTTCTCCTGGCTGCGTTAGCCGCATATCTGTTATCACCTGTCAAAATAGAAATATATAAAATTTCTCGTGAAACTATTAAACAGTTGCTTCCACTTATCGGAACACTGACATGCGTTGGCATACTTGTGCAGATGATGACATTAACAGGAGTAAGAGGCCTGCTTGCAGTTACAGCAGTTACTCTGCCTGTTGTAGTTGTGTTTGGCTTTTTATGGGTGCTTCTTCCCATATCTGAGGCTGTTCTTATGTATGGTGCAGCACCGGTTATCGGTGTTCCGCTTGTGCTATTATTCAATAATATCGGACTTGATCCGATTATAGCCCTGGCAGGCATGAGTGTTATCTGGCCTCTGGGAGATGCAATTCCTCCGACAGCCATCATAGGCAGGTTGACTGTGGACGTTGTCGGATTTAAAGGTTCTTATGGTACATTCCTTAAAACCTGTCTGGTGCCGGGCTTGATTATCGCATTGGTTGGAACTGCCATGGTAGTTTTCAGTGCAAGATTAGGTTTCCTGACAGGACTATAGAGGAGAGGGTCAAATGAATTTATTAACAACAGTGATCTCAATATGTTATTATGTTTTCATCGCCTATGTGGCAATATTGATGATAATCAATCTTATTCGCTCACGGAAATGGGAACAGGAATTGCTTTATGTTATTGTACTGCTGCCATTCCTGCTCAGACTCTTCCGTTTAAAATAAAAGGACGGCTTAAATGCTATTGAGAAAATTAATAATATCCGCATTTGGTCTGACCGTTCTTATTCTGGGCGGTCACAGTTTTTATTCTCATCGTCATCTTAAAGAAGCCGTTGTCCTGGGACCTGGCGTTACAGATGTGGTGAAACTGGGAGATTATTTTGACGGTATAGCCGGAAGTATAAATGATTGTAATCTCTATATTCTTGATTCAGGAAATCCGGGTGCAACAATTTTAATACTTGGTGGTTCTCATCCGGAGGAACCGGCTAGTCGCCTTGCTGCATGGCTCTTTGTAGAAAACGGTTTAATGACTGAGGGGCGGATGATTGTAGCTCTCAGTGCAAACAGGTCTGCTTCTACGGTTACTCGTCTCTCCGGTGCATATCCATCTGATTTTACAATCTTAACAAAATGGGGCGGTCGGAAATTCCGCATGGGTGATCGTTGGTCCAGTCCACTTGATCAATGGCCGGATCCGGAAGTCTATATTCACTCTCCCAGTGGTCAGGAGCTTGCCTACGTTGACATTCGTAATTTTAACCGTTGCTGGCCCGGACGTGCAAATGGCACAATAACAGAGCGTGCATGTTTTGCATTTATGGAGATGATCAGAAAAGAGAAAGTCGATCTGGTAATTGATCTGCATGAAGCAGAATTACAATATCCGGTAATTTCAACAATTGTAGCACATGAAAGAGGAGAGGAACTTGCAACATTTGTCTCCATGATGCTTCCGGATATGGAAGGTTTTAACATGGGCATGGAATTTTCGCCCAAGGCTCTTCATGGCTTGTCTCATCGTGAGATTGGTGACTTCTCCGATGCAGTAAGTCTGTTATTTGAAGCACCCGAACCTTTCCTTGATGCAACCCGTGGAAGAACAACACGAGAGCAGCTTCTAACCGGAATTGATGAGTTTGTTGTTAAAGCTGGAAAAGCCGGGCTATTATTTGAAAAGATAGATGAAAAGGGCTGGCATATCGATGTTCGTATCGGCAGGCATACATCAGCTATACTTCAAACAATGGAGAGCTGGACAGAGATTATGCCTGACAGACCTCTTTCATGCGAGGGTGTTCCTCGTTATGCTGAAGTAATTGAGAATAGTACGGGACATTATCTGCATAATCCTGCGACTTCATCCAAAGTTCTATATGAATAAAATAATAGCTCTATGTTGAACCGAGTAAATAATAAACCCTGGAGTGTGCTATGAAAAAGATGTTTCTTGCAGGTCTAGCTGCCTGCCTTCTGATTCCTTCATTGATTTTTGCTGATACCGCTTCAATTGTCGGTGCCCGTTTTCCCGCACTTTCTCCAAGCGGACAGTACATTGCATTCAGTTATCTTGGCGATTTGTGGGTAGTTCCTGCTTCCGGTGGAGATGCCAGAAGGCTCACAGATCATCAGGCATACGATAGAGAACCAATATGGTCGCCTGATGGAACACAAATAGCTTTTACATCCAATCGGAATTCTAATGATGATGTATATATTGTTGATGTGGCAGGTGGAACGCCAAAGCAATTGACATGGCATTCTGGCAATGATCTGGCAACTGACTGGACACCTGACGGTAAATCAATTATTTTTTCATCGAATAGAGCCTCAATGTCGAGTTTATATATAATACCGACAAAGGGTGGAAATCCCCAGTCATTGGTTGATACATATTGGAGCTGGCCGTTTGCCGGCAAAGTCTCTCCTGATGGTGAGTCTCTGGTATTTGCTTTGGGTATGGAAAATCGAGCCTGGTGGCGTACAGGATATCGCGGTAGTAATGCCTCCAAGATATGGACAAGGTCAATTGATGGCGGAAAAGCCGTCCAATGGATAGATGATCAGGCAAACTGTTTTTCACCCCATTGGATTGATAATGGCAAGGCAATCGTATATATAACTGATAAAAATGGTATTTATAATGTCTGGAAAATTTCTGATGCAGGCGGGACAGCACAACCGCTAACAAAATTTAAAAAAGATCATGCACGCTGGCTTTCTGTATCGCGCGATGGCAGCAAAGCCGCTTTTGAGCGTAAATTCGGAATATGGACTTGTGACCTTGCAACTGGAAAATCTAATCATGTAAAAATATTTGCTCCCAGTGAACTAAAGAAAGATTCAAAATTCACCGTTAAAAATGGCCGTATTTCTGAGTATTCACTAAGTCCAGATGGCAAAAAAATAGCCGCAGTGGTCAGAGGTGATATTTTTATACTTGGTACTGATGGTGAATATGCCCGTAATATTACCAAATCTTCTTCAAGGGAGAGTGGTGTTATCTGGGCCAAAAACAGCCGCAGTATTATCTATGTCTCTGATGCAAATGCACGCCCCAATTTGTACAGACAATCAATAATAGGGAATAATGAGCAGATTCGGATGACCAATTCATCTTTGGATGTTCTTAATCCCACGTTGTCACCTGATGGCAAATGGATTGCATATTCTAATGGCCCCCGTGAGATACGCATAATTACGCCTGAAGGCAACGATGATAAGCTTCTTATTAAAGGTGATTTCGGAGGACGATTTGGCTGGGGATATACATGGGCACCTGATAGTAAACATTTAGCGTTTATTGAACAAATAAACGGACAAAGAGATATTTTTGCTGTATCTATTGACGATGATACAAAAATTGCGTTGACAAATACTGCATATGACGAGAGTAATCCTCAATGGTCGCCAAATGGCAAGTTTATGCTCTTTTCATCAAACCGCGGCGGACACAGCTTCCCGGAATTTACTGGAAATTTTGACCTGTATCAGGTTCTATTTAAACCTGAATTGCCTGTATTTGATGAAGATAAGTTTGAAAAAATGTTTATCGAAGAGAAAAAAGATAAAAAACAAGGTGGCAATAAAAAAGATACACCCAAAAAAGAATCAGGCATTACTATAGAATTTCAACTGGACAATCTTGACCGCCAGACAAGCTCTGTAGTCAGAACTCTTGGACAGGATAGAAATTTTGTACTTTCACCAAAAGATACTCAGACCGTTTACTTCGTGAGCAATATTGATGGCAGTACTCATCTGTGGAAAACCTCGCTTGATAAGAAAAAACGAGGCAAATTTAATCCCTTTGCCAAAAGCGTGAAAAATCCAGGTGCATTGCATATTGATAAAAAGGGTAAGTTTCTTTACTATCTTTCCAACGGAAAATTGGGACGTATAGATCTTGGCAGTGGAAAATCTAAATCGATATCATTTAGTACCAAGATAGAGGTATGCAAGAAAGATGATTACAAACAGATGCTGTCAGAGGTTTATTATGTTCTGGAACACTATTTTTATGACAAACATCATCATGGCCTGGACTGGAAAAAATCTTACGAAGAATTTCTTCCTGTTCTGGAACAGGTTAGAGAAGATGCGGATTTTTACGACTATACAAATATAATGATAGGATATTTAAATTCGTCACATACCGGTATCCGCGGCCCTAAAGGTGCCACCACTGAAAACCCCACGGCACATGTAGGTGCTCAATGGATATTTGGGGATGATATTACTGTTTCCAATATTCTTAAAGACAGTCCATTATGGCTGCACCGTGACAGCGTTAAAACAGGTGACCGGCTTCTATCTATCAATGATAAGGAAGTTGATACAAATGAAAATATTTATAAGCTCTTTAATGGACTTATGAAAAAGCGTGTTGTATTAAAATTTAAATCGACATCTTTCGAAAGAGATGTAACAATTAAAATTAAACCCATATCTGCGAAGGCCGAAAACTCTTTGCGTCGTGAAACCTGGATTGATTCCCGTAAGGCAATTGTAAAAGCTCAAACTAACGATGATGTTGCATATTTGCACATGAAGGCCATGGGTTATGGTGATCTTGTGCGATTTCTAAAGGAACTTGAGCGAGATGCTATTCCGCGTAAGGGATTAATACTTGACCTGCGTTATAACTTTGGTGGAAATGTACATGATCGAGTACTTGAAGCATTAACAAAACCCGCCTACGGCCAATGGCAGATACGCGGACTTTCAAGAACGCCTCAATCGACTTTTGGTTTTGCAGATAAGCCAGTTGTAGTTTTAATTAATGAAGTCACACTCTCAGATGGAGAGATGACATCTGCCGGTTTTAAAGCAATCAAACGTGGTAAAATAGTGGGCAATACAACTTATGGCTGGTTGGTCTTTACCGGCAGTTCAAGGCTCTTGAATGGCGGCTCCTTCAGACTACCTTTCTGGGGATGTTATACACCGGATAATATAAATCTGGAGACTCATGGTGGAGTTACACCGGATATCAAAGTTATTAATGATCTGAATGATGATTTATCAGACAGAGATCCACAATTGGACAGAGCAATTAAGTTGATAAAATCAGAGATTAATTAGTAGGGATCTTTCATGAAATTTAGATTGTTTACGGCATTACTTATTGCATTTCTTCCTGTTTTGATTCATGCACAAGATGTTAGCGAATCTCTTGCGCCATTAACTGTACGCAAAATCATGAGAGACCCTGCCTGGATAGGCCATAGTCCGGATAGTCCGGAGTGGTCACCGGATAGTAAGAAACTCTATTTCAATTGGAATCCTGAGAATAGACAAGTTGATTCTTTATACTGGATACCTGTCAAAGGCGGTAAACCTGAGAAGGTAGATAGAGCTGAAAGATTGGCCCGGCCTCCGGGGTGGGGCCAATCGTGGTCACGTGACAGATCAAAGTTCTTGTATGTACGGCATGGTGATATTTATCTGAGTGATATGCATACATGCAATGAACATAAATTAACCGTTACATCTCAAAGAGAGTCGAATCCAAAATTTACTCATGATGAAGATGCGGTTATTTACAGAATGGATAATAATCTATATAGACTTGATCTATCCGGTGGAAATATAAGACAGCTGACATATTTCATTTCCGGTAAGGGATCCGGGAATTCAGAAAAGATATTGAATGATCAGGAACAATATCTTTCGGATGAAGCATTTGCATTGAGTGAAGTGTTAACGCAGCGCAAGATGGTGCGGGAAACAAGCAAGGCTTCACAGAAAGCGGAAAAGCCGAAAGAACCATCGACAATATCCTTGGGGAAAAAGAGGCTCGTAACTATACAGCTCGCCCCTGATAATCGTTATGTAATATTCACGACTATGTCAGTGGTTAAAGGGAACAGGCGGACTATTGTACCTGATTATGTAACTGAATCCGGTTTTGTTGAAGATCTCAATGCATATGCTTATGTAGGAGCAATGCAAGGCAAACAGGAACTCGGAATTATTGATCTGGCACAGGATACTGTTTACTATGCCGATCCTGGTACTATTTCGGGTATAACGGATTTACCGGCATATCTTGACAGTAATGCAGAGAGTGACAGCACTGTTCAGGATGAAAATAATTCCGGAAACAGGCCTTTAAATTATGGAGAACCCATGTGGTCTGCGGATGGAAAATATTGTGTACTTTCCATTTCATCCCAGGACCATAAAGACAGGTGGATAATGCAGCTCCACCCTGAGACCGCTCAGCTGACATTAATTGACCGCCAGCATGATGATGCATGGATTGGCGGGCCGGGTATTCGTGGCAGGCGCAGCAACGTGGGCTTCATGCCTGATAATCAGAGTGTCTGGTTTCAATCGGAGATTACCGGCTATTCTCATCTCTATTCTGTCAATATAAGAAGTGGTGAGAAAACAACACTTACAACCGGAGAATTTGAAGTATATCAACCGGAAATTTCAAAGGACAAACGTTTTTGGTATTTTACTGCAAATAAGGTAAATCCCGGAGTGCGTCATTTTTATCGCATGCCCGTTAATGGCGGAGTACTTACTCAGATTACCTCTTTACATGGTGGGTATAAAATCTGTATGTCTCCTGATGAAAAGACTCTTGCCTATCTTTATTCATCGGCTAATCATCCATGGGAATTGTATATCCAGCGTAATTCACCCGGAGCAAAACCCAGGCGTATTACACATTCACTGACCGAAGAGTTTGAAACTTATGATTGGAAAAAGCCTGAGTTTATAACCTTTGAGGCCAGAGACGGTGTCAATGTTCATGCACGCCTCTATCGTCCTGCAAATAAGACGACTTCAGGCCCCGGAGTGATATTTGTTCATGGTGCTGGTTATCTGCAAAATGCCCATCAATGGTGGTCCGGTTATTTCAGAGAATACATGTTTCATAACATGCTGGCAGATCGTGGTTATACCGTACTTGATATTGATTATCGCGGCAGCGCAGGTTATGGCAGGGATTGCCGTACGGCAATATATCGCAGTATGGGCGGGAAAGATCTTTCGGATCAAGTGGACGGAGCCGAATATCTGATAAATGAGTGTGGTGTTAATCCTGAGAAAATTGGTATTTACGGTGGTTCTTATGGCGGTTTCATCACACTTATGGCCATGTTTAAGGAATCTGACAAATTTGCAGCTGGTGCTGCATTAAGATCTGTAACGGATTGGGCACATTATCATCATTGGTATACGTCTCCGATATTAAATACTCCTGTAGCGGATTCTATAGCCTACAACCGTTCATCACCGATTTATTTTGCCGAAGGATTAAAAGGGGCATTGCTAATGTGTCATGGCATGATTGACACTAATGTCCATTTTCAGGATATAGTGCGTCTGTCACAACGTTTGATTGAGTTGGGCAAGACTGACTGGGAGCTGGCAGTCTATCCTATTGAAGGACATGGATTTCGGGAAGCCTCAAGCTGGACTGATGAGTATCGTCGGATATTTGAATTATTTGAAAAAAATTTGAGATAAGTTGATAGGTTTTTGTTGATGATTTAAGTGGGTTTTAATACAGATAGAAATTCGACATTCGGTGTTCTACTGTTCAATATTCGTTCTGGTAAATTATTAATTATACTGAAATATTTCTCATATCCCACTTGCATTACCAGATCAGATAAGTTAAATTATCCACAAGAGCAATATACGGATATCTTTGGATTTTTTATTTATTCAAGGAGTTATTAATAAATCACTTTTCTTCGATTTTGTAAAAGATTAGGACTTTATAGAAACCACTATTTTTCATAGTGGTTTTTGAATTTTACTTAAACGATTGTATCATAAATAAGACGGATTGGATACGATAGTGAATATAATTATTATCGGTGCCGGAGATATTGGCTTCAATTTAGCAAAGATGCTCTCCTTTGAAAAACATGATATTACCCTGATTGCCCTGGATACGAAGAAATATTCCCGAGCTTTAAACGTATTGGACGCTAATGTTATTTTTGGCAGTGGCACCAGTTTTGCGCTTCTTGAACAAGCCGGTATTCGAGATGCAGATCTGGTTGTCTCAGTTACGAACATAGATGAAGTCAATATGTTAGCGGCTATTATTGCCAAAGAATATGGTGTTCCCAAAACGGTTGCCAGGGTAAAAAATATGGAGTTCCTGCAATCGGATTCACCGATTAGTCAAAAAAGAATGAATATTGACATGCTCATTCATCCGGAATCAATTGCCGCACAGAATACAGTTAGTCTGTTGAAACAAGCAGCTGCTACTGATTTCATCGAATTTGCCGATGGTAAAATTATTCTTATGGGGATTCATTTAGATGAATCTTTAAAAATTTTCAATATCCCTTTGAGTGAAATTGTTCAACAGAACCTGGGTTTTACTTTCAGGATTATTGCGATTCATCGGAAAGAGAAGACCACAATTCCCGGTGGTGATGATGTGTTATTGCCAAATGACAGAATTTTTGTCATTGTTGCAAAAGAGAATGAACAAGATATTGTCCGTCTTACCGGCAAAGAAAACACTAAAATTGAGGATGTGATGATTTTAGGCGGTGGATATATTGGTTATTCCATTGCCCGTGAATTAGAACAATCATACAATGTAAAGATTATCGAATCAAATATCCGCAGGTCATATAATTTAGCTGAGAAACTTAAAAAATCCCTTGTTCTAAAGGGTGATGGATTAGATCTAAGCTTATTGGCCTCTGAAGGTATTAATGAAATGGATGCATTTATAGCAGTGACCGGTGATGATGAGACAAATATAGTATCATGTTTAATGGCTAAACACTTAAACGTATCCAAAATTATTTCATTGATCAATAAAACCGAGTACTGGCCTATCATTCCAACTATTGGGATAGATGCATATGTATCTAAACAACTATTGGCTGTTAACAGAATATTAAAATTCATTCGTCGCGGTCTTATAGTAAATGTGGCGTCAATTCCCGGTATAGCAGCTGAAGTGATTGAACTTATACCACATGAAAATTCAAAAATTACAAAACAACCATTATATGAAATTACCTTCCCACATGATGCAATAATTGGGGCTGTGATGCGGAAAAACCAGGTCTTTATTCCTGATGGAAATACTCATATTCAAGTTGGCGATAAGGTTGTAGTATTTGCTCTGCCATCAGATATCTATGAAGTTGAAAAGATATTTAAATAGAATCATTTTATTGCTCAATAGGTTATGGTCCAACATGATTAATTACCGAGTCGTTCTGCATATCTTAAGTGCTTTGCTAATTTTTTTAGCCATATCATTAATTGCACCTGCTGCAATTGCATTTTTTTATAAAGAAGGCGATTTTAATGCATTTCTAATAACTATTGGAATATCGCTCATTATTGGGATTATCGGTCTGCTCAGCAATAAATCAACCGGAGAATTGCGGCCCAAAGACGGCTTCCTGATAGTTACTGTTGGTTGGCTGCTATTCGCATTTATCGGCGCATTACCTTTTAAACTATCAGGCTTTATTCCCTCCTATACAAATGCTTTTTTTGAAACAATGTCAGGCTTCACAACAACAGGTGCATCTATACTTACTGATATTGAAGCATTACCTCACGGCCTGCTTTTTTGGCGTTCATTGACACACTGGCTGGGCGGCATGGGAATCATCCTGTTGTCACTGGCAATTCTGCCTTTGCTTGGAATCGGGGGCATGCAACTTTTTAAAGCAGAAGTACCAGGCCCTGTCGCGGATAAACTAACACCACGTTTGAAGAATACAGCAAAATTACTCTGGGGCGTTTATGCCTTGATAAGTCTGGTTGAGACTATTTTGCTCAAAATAGCAGGAATGAACTGGTTCGATGCACTATGTCATACTTTCGGCACTATGGCTACTGGTGGTTTTTCCACAAAAAATGCTAGTGTAGGTCAATACAACAACATCTGGATTGATTATATAATTATTGTATTTATGATCTTGGCAGGATTGAATTTCGCATTGCATTATCGTGCTTTGCGAGGCAGGCCTGGTGTCTATTTTAAAGATCGTGAAGCTATGTTCTTTCTGGGTATAATAGGTTTTGCAACCCTGCTTATTGGCGTTGATGTGTGGAAAACAGCAGGATTTACCATCTTTAAAACGTTTCAGTATACACTTTTTCAAGTCGTGTCAATTTTGACGACCACCGGCTTTGGTACGGCAGATTGGGAGCAATGGTCTAAATTATCCAAGGGAATACTTTTTTTCCTTATGTTTTTTGGCGGGTGTGCAGGCTCAACAGGCGGTGGAATTAAAATTGTACGTACAATTATTCTGATGAAACATGGATTGAATGAAATAAAACGGCTTATTCATCCACATGGTGTTTTTTCAATTCGTTTAGGGTCAATAGTTGTTCCAAGAGGAATTGCCGGAAATATTGCAGGCTTTTTTCTATTGCATGTAGGCTTGACCGTATTTGGTTTTCTATTTATGAGTGCCATCGGACTGGATTTTGAAACTGCCTTTGGAAGCGTTGCCGCTAATATTAATAATATTGGTCCCGGCCTTGGTGGGGTGGGAGCAACGGATAATTATGCCCATATTCCCGTAATTGGAAAATGGTTTCTCTGCCTGTTGATGCTGGCAGGCAGGTTGGAAATTTTTACTGTTCTGGTTTTGTTTACGGCATCTTTCTGGAAAAAATAGGTTTTTTAAGAAAATTATAAATCCACAGATTTCGCAGATTGAGCGCAGCTATGCACAGCATGTTGGCGTTTATTAATCCATAGAATACCAGGAAGAACCCAAAAAAAAGCATTTGTCCACGGAATACACGGAGCCTCCCAGCCCTGCCCTACATATATAAATAAAAGTAGGACAGGATAACAGGATTAAATGATGAATATCCAATAGCCAATATCGAATGTCGAAGTAAGAACTTCTTGAAAATTCGATATTCGATATTCGATATTCTGCTGTTCAATATTCGATCTGGTAAATTCACTTAAACATCCGTCGAAATTCAATATTTTTAAGGCATGGCTGGGCGGTTCCGTGTGCTTGGTGGGAAGTGTTCCTGCTCTTTATTCAAACACAGATATTTAATCCATAGAACACTCAGAAAAGGTATCTGTGAATTTGAGTTTATTGAAGGTGCCGACTATCGGCTCTCCACTTTTGAAGTTGCATGATATAATAGAAGATCTGGTATACATAGCAGTTTGAGAAGTGGAGCCCGATTGTTTTTAATGTACAAATAGCGTGCCAGTACACCTTTTTAGTCTTGACAAAGCACAGGTAAAACCATATATTTATTCAACATTGATATGCCATGGAATTAGTATGATTTTTTTGAGATTCATCGTTATGGGCATTCATTTCTTCCACCTGAAAAAATCTATATAAGAGAGTAATTTGAACAGATCCGTTGTACTTGGTGTTATTCCCGCACGTTATGCATCAACACGTCTGCCAGGTAAACCTTTGGCTGATATTGCCGGAAAACCTATGGTTGTGCGTGTTGTAGAGCAAGCACTACGCTCTGAGCTGCTCAATGATGTCATTGTAGCAACAGATGATATACGAATTCTCAGTGCCGTTCAAGAACATGGATACCAGGCGATGCTAACTTCTGTTGAATGTGTATCGGGTACTGACAGGGTCGCAGAAATAGCAAAAATAAAAGATGCTGATATAGTCGTTAATATCCAGGGTGATGAGCCGTTTATCAGTCCTGACTCCATAGATAAAGCCATTAGACTATTGTTGGATGACGATAAACTTTTAATGGGTACATTGGCATGCCGGATTTCTGATACTGACGTCTTGTTTTCGCCTGATACTGTCAAGGTAGTTATGGATACACACGGAAATGCACTATATTTTTCCCGGAGCCCTGTACCGTTTTGTAGAGATATCATAGATAAATCCGAATGGCTTGATGATAATCAATATTATCAACATATTGGGCTATATGTATACTCTTCAAGATTTCTTGCAGAGTATACAACATGGCCACAAAGCTCTTTGGAAAAAACTGAAAAACTTGAGCAATTACGTGTTCTTCAGAATGGAATACGTATAAAAATAGCCGAAATCTCAGAGACTCCGTTGAGTGTTGATACACCTGAAGATCTGCAATCTGCAAGAATTGAAGCTGCAATTATCGAAAATAGAAAGGAAGGATTTGTTGAAGCCTGATAAGACAAAATTTATCTTCATTACAGGTGGTGTTGTTTCCTCATTGGGAAAGGGTATAGCATCAGCTTCATTAGGACTTTTGTTAAAGCGGAGAGGGTTGAAAGTTTCCGTTTTGAAGATGGATCCATATCTAAATGTGGATCCCGGTACATTAAGTCCTTTTCAGCATGGTGAAGTTTTTGTGACAGAAGACGGTGCGGAAACAGATCTTGACCTGGGGCACTATGAACGTTTTTTAAATATAAGTTTGAGTAAAAGGAATAATACAACGACCGGCCAGGTTTATGGTATGGTTATTGAAAAAGAACGGCGAGGTGAATATCTCGGTAAAACAGTTCAAGTCATACCTCACATAACAAATGAAATTAAACGACGTATCCTTGATGTTGCCGATGATCAGGGCGGAGTAGATGTTGTACTGGTTGAACTGGGTGGTACAGTAGGTGATATTGAGGGGCTTCCATATATTGAAGCTATAAGACAATTCCGGCTTGAATATGGGCGGAATAATTGTATTAATGTTCACTTGACATTGGTTCCGTATATCAAAGCCAGTGGCGAAACAAAAACCAAACCTACACAGCATTCTGTACAGAAATTGAGAGAAATAGGCGTTCAACCTGACATTCTTATCTGCCGTACAGAAGGTCCGCTTTCTCAGGAGTCCAGAGATAAAATAGGGCTATTTTGTAATGTACCGACAGACCATGTTATTGAAGGAAGGGATGTCTTTTCCATATATCAGGTTCCATTGAGTTTCGAAGCAGAAGGCCTGGCTGAAAAAGTGATGCGACTTCTTGATATCGAACAAATCCCTGTAGAATTGAGTGAATGGCGAGCATTTGTTAAGAAGATTCGAGAGCCGAATAAGACTGTTAAAATCGGTATAGCAGGAAAATATATTGATCTGCGTGATGCATATAAATCCATAATGGAATCTTTTATTCATGCCGGTGTAGAAAATGATGCTCATGTTGAACTTGTCTGGATTGAATCTGAGGAAGTAGAAGAGAAGGGTGCCAAATCCATGCTGAGTCAGGTTTCAGGTCTGCTTATTCCAGGCGGATTTGGTGAACGAGGAATTGAAGGTAAGATTGAGGCAGTAAAATATGCCAGAGAAAATGATATTCCATTTTTTGGTATCTGCCTTGGGCTTCAGTGTGCAGTTATTGATTATGCGCGTAATGTTTGTGGAATCGTTGATGCACATACCCGTGAAATTGAAGAGGAAGTTAAAGAACCGGTTATTGATTTTATGTCAGATCAGGTTGGTATTACTCAAAAAGGCGGGACAATGCGTCTGGGTGCCTATCCCTGCAACTTAAAGGCTGGCAGCTTGGCCCATAAGATCTATGGCAAAGAATCTATATCGGAAAGACATCGGCATCGCTATGAAGTAAATAATTCTTACCGTAAAATTCTGGAAGAATCAGGCTTATTACTTTCAGGCCTATCGCCGGACGGTGAATTAGTTGAAATGATTGAGCTGCCAGGTAATCGTTGGCATCTGGCAGGACAGTTTCACCCGGAATTTAAATCAAGAGCATTATCAGCACATCCTTTATTCAGATCTTTCGTGGCTGCGGCTTTGGAATACCAGGAAGAAAATTCATGATAGTAAAAGCGAAACCGGTTACTGTTGGTGAATTAAAAATAGGACAGGATCTGCCATTAATCTTAATTGGCGGGCCTTGTGTTATTGAAACCGAAGATAATCTCCTGAAAACTGCCGAAGCAATAAAACAAATTGTTGAAAAACGTGGCATCCCCTGGATATTCAAGGCCAGTTTCGATAAAGCCAATCGATCCAGTGTAACTTCCTATCGCGGGCCGGGTCTGGAAGAGGGTTTGCGATTACTTGAGAAAATAAAAACGACATTCAAAGTTCCGGTGCTGACTGATATACATACTTCAGAACAGGCACTGCCAGTTGCGCAAGTAGCAGATGTTCTGCAAATTCCTGCATTTTTATGTCGTCAAACAGATCTATTGATAGCTGCCGGTAATACCAACTTGCCCATCAATGTGAAGAAAGGGCAATTTGTAGCTCCTGAAGATATGGAATTTGTCTTAAATAAAATAAGATCTACAGGCAATGAGCAATTGATGTTGACAGAACGAGGAACATTTTTTGGCTATCATAATCAGGTAGTTGATATGCGGGCACTGCCGGCAATGCGCCATCTAGGCGTGCCTGTAATTTTTGATGCCACTCACTCAGTACAACGCCCCTCTGCCGGAAAAGGCGTTTCCGGGGGAGACAGGGCAATGGTGCCTTATCTTGCCCGTGCAGCAGTTGCCACCGGTGTTGATGGCGTATTCATGGAAATACATCTCAATCCGGATGAAGCACTTTGTGATGGGCCGAATATGTGGCCTGTCCATGAATTGGATGCAATGCTTGATCAATTACAAAGAATTCACGCTGTATTAAATAATTAGATCGGTATAAGCATATTGAACAAGACTCAACTTGAAAAATTAAAAAATATTCAATTACTGTTACTGGATGTAGATGGAACGCTGACAGACGGTCGGATCATTATGGGAGACGGTAAAGAATATAAAGCTTTTAACGTTCAAGACGGACTGGGAATTGTCCTTCTGCAAAAAGCCGGTATTCCGGTAGGGATTATTACAGGCAGGAGTTCGGATGTAGTTGCAGAACGAGCCGCAGAACTTAAAGTTAAATGGGTCTTTCAGGGCGCTATAGATAAAAATAAAGCCTATGCTTCAATTCTCAAAGAAGCAGGCCTTAAAGCAGAAAACGTCTGTTTTATCGGAGATGATCTTAATGACCTTCCTTTAATCAGGCGTTCTGGTTTTGGTGTTGCAGTTGCACAAGCAGCCCCGGAAGTTATAGAACTTGCCGATTGCACTACTGTTCGACAAGGTGGTGATGGAGCAGTACGGGAAGTTATTGAAATTATTTTGAAAGCCCAGGAGAAGTGGGCCGACCTTATACATAATTATACATGTTAATATTTTAGGTTTATAATGAGCATTGAAAGAGGTAGACAAGTTATACGCATTGAAGGCGAAGCAATACTTGCCTTGGAAGAACGTATCGATGATAATTTTCAAAAAGCCGTTGATATTCTTTTTAACTGTAAAGGTAGAGTGGTTGTTGTTGGTTTGGGCAAGTCAGGGTTAATTGCACAAAAAATTGCTGCAACCATGACAAGTACAGGTACTGCGGCACTTTTTCTGCATGCCGCAGAAGGTCTTCATGGTGATGTTGGAGCGGTTTTACATGATGATGCTGTCATTTGTATATCCAAGAGTGGCAATACCGAAGAAATCCTTCAATTAATACCTATGTTTAAAAGGCAGGGAGTTCCCATTATTGCCATGACCGGAAACACACACTCAGAGATGGCTGTAAGATCCGATGTTGTTCTGGATATAAGTGTTAAGGAAGAGGCTTGCCCTTTTGATTTTGTACCCACATCAAGCACAACTGCGACATTGGTAATGGGTGATGCATTGGCACTTGCACTTTTTCAGGAACATGGTTTCTCAATGGAAGAGTTTGCGCAATATCATCCTGGAGGGTCAATAGGTCGTAAGTTACTGCTTAGAGTAGATGACATTATGCGTTCGGGTGATGATGTAGCTAGAGTTCAACTGGATACGCCCATGCCTGCTGCAATATTACAGATAAGTTCAAAGAGAACGGGAGCAACATGTGTAATGTCTCCGGATAACAAACTAGCAGGCGTAATTACCGATGGTGATCTGCGCCGTTTTATGGAGACACATAATAATCTATGGGATCTTCAGGCTGCAGATATTATGTGTGACACCCCCAAGTGTATATCAACAGGAATGCTGGCAGCTAAAGCACTGCATATTATGGAACAATACAGTATTAATCAATTGATTGTACTTGATGACCTTAAATATCCTATAGGCATGGTACATGTACACGACATCTTAAAAGCCGGTGTAGCATAGATGCTTAATACAAATTTTAGATTAATATCAACATTGCTTTTTTTGTTTTTGCTGGCACTTATAGTGCCTGGTTGCAGCAAGCAACAAGAACCTGTTGAGACTGAGAATACCGCACAACAACGTATTGTGATACAGGAAATATGGGATTCACACATTATAGTTACAAAGGCAGGGGATAAACAGGCCATATTGCGTTATGGACACATGGTGAAATACGAAGGGGAATCACAATCTTATTTTGACCAGGGTGTTCAAGTAGATTTTTTTGATAATAACGGACAACACTCGTCCAGACTTACTGCAGATGCCGGTGAATATGAAGAGGAGACTGAGGAAGTCATAGGGCGTGGAAATGTGCTTGTTGTATCTGATAGTGGTTTTGTAATGAAGACTGAGCGTATTGAGTATGATGCTGCCTTGGAAAAAATATTTTCTGATACGCTGGTGATGATGATCACACCGGATTCCGATACACTATGGAGTATAGGTTTTGAATCCAATGCAGATTTGACTCATAGAATATTTTTTAAACCACGTATTCATTTTAATCGGCACATTGATATTACGAATCTAAATGAAAATGCCAAATCGGAAAATGTGGTGAAAAATGATACAACAGGTATTCAATGAAATTAGTGGATTTAATATGTAGCAGCCTTTTTTTGTCATGGTCTGTTGGAATAATTGCTCAAACAACAATTGAAGATACTCTTCGGCCTAGATTGAAATTACAGCATGCTGATAAAGTTATTATTACCGGTAAAAATAACAATGAAGTCTACCGGATATCGGGTAATATCTTACTTCAGCAAGGTGAAACCACATTACGTTGTGAGAAGGCACGTTTTATTTCTAAAGAACAGAAAGCTTTTCTTCAAAAAAATGTAATAATTAAAGAGCCGGAACGTTCTCTTTATGCTGATTTTGTAGATTATGACGGCATATGTCATGAAGAAACGGCTTATGGTCATGTAATAGTAAATACGGCAAATCAAATTTTAAATGCACGGCGCGTACACTACAAACAGGAATCTTCACAAATACTGGCTCAAGGCAATGTTATACTTACTGATTATATTGAATTGGCTGTTTTATGTGGAGAAACTGTGTTTTATGATAGAAAAATCAAATATGGTAAGATTTCAGGTGCACCCATGCTTTCAAAAGTAGACAGTGTCTCCCGGGATACAATGTTTGTATGGGGTAAGACAATGGAGATATGGGGAGATGAGCAGAAAGTTTTAATAAAGGATAGTGTCCGTATAATTCAGGGAAAGCTTAAAGCATATTGCAGTCATGCAGAGTATTGGGTTGAAGACGGAAGACTATTACTTCTTGATATGCCGGTAATCTACCAGGAAGACCAGGAGTTATATGCTGATACGATTGATATAACACTTGAAGGAAGCAGATTGACATCCGGTCATTTAACGGGCAATGCCCATGTAATATCTCATGATTCACTGAATGCAGGAAAGATGACAGGAAGAGAGATAATAATTACATCTACTGTAGATTCATTGCGGCAGGTTGAAATAATAGGTCAGGCTACTAGTATTTATAATATTTCCGATACAGATGATACTCCGGGAGAAAACACTTTTACCGGAGACCGAATTAAACTATATTTTAAGACTAAGAAATTATTCAGATTAAAAGTCTTTAGTGATCCAGGAACTTCAACGGGAAAATTTATTCCTCTAAAAAAGGAGATAAAAGCTGATTCAACCACAGTCAATACCGGATAATTCTATTAAAGCTGATAAGCTGGTTAAAATATATCGCGGTCGAAAGGTTGTTAATGAGGTCTCCATTGATGTTCATCAGGGAGAGGTCGTTGGTTTACTGGGCCCTAATGGTGCCGGTAAAACTACTACATTTAACATGATAACAGGCATGATAAGGCCTAATTCAGGTTCAATCCATTACGACGATACTGATATTTCAAAGTTACCTATGTATAAACGAGCCCGAATGGGTATTGGTTATCTCTGCCAGGAACCATCTATATTCAGAAAATTGACCGTTGAAGAAAATATTATGGCCATTTGTGAAACTCTGCCTTTATCTAAAACCGAGAGAAAAGAACGGATGGAACAGTTACTGGAAGAATTTTCTGTTACAAAAGTCAGGAAACAAAAAGCATATACTCTTTCAGGCGGAGAACGGCGTCGTGTTGAAATTGCTCGAGCATTAGTAACTCAACCAAAGTTCATACTTTTAGATGAACCATTTGCAGGAATAGACCCTATTGCCGTTGAAGATATTCAAAATAATGTAAGACACTTAATAGATCGTGGAATAGGCGTTTTGATTACAGACCATAATGTACATGAAACCTTGTCAATTACTGACAGGGCTTATTTACTCTATGAAGGACGCATTTTAAAAACAGGTACATCCGAAGAATTAGCCAATGATGAAGAAGCAAAAAAGATCTATCTTGGCTCTCAATTCAAACTAGACCGTTATTAATAATTCAGCTATACTGAAAACAGGAATACACTATGGTTCAAATTAGTCAAAGATTGATGCTCCAGCAAAAGCAGAGTCCGCAGCAGGTTTTGCTTTCTACCTTACTTCAACTTCCTGTATTGCGCCTTGAACAGCGTATTAAGCAGGAATTGGAAATTAATCCGCTTCTGGAGCTGGATACTGATCTTGAAGAGGATTTGACACAGGCTGAACTGGAAGAGTTGAAGCAGAAGGAAGAGGAAGAAGAAGAGGAGGAGGAGGAGGAGGTAGATAAGGATTCAGCTGAGGATCTTGAAGTTGACTGGGATTCAATTATCAATGATGAAGACAACTATGAGGTACGGACGCCTAAAGAACATGTTGAAGATGAAATTGACAGGCCTGAGCCAGCACCTGTTACCTTGATGGATCACATAATTGAGCAACTATACCTTGCACCTCTCAATGATGAACAAAAACTCATTGGAGAGTACATTTTATGGTGTATCGATGATATGGGTTATCTTGCATGTCCCCTTGAAATCATCTCAGAAAACATAAGTGCAGAAGTTGAAGAGATAGAAATTGTGTTAAAAGTTATTCAAACTTTCGATCCTCCCGGCATTGCCGCTCGTGATCTACAGAATTGTCTTCTCATTCAGCTGAGAGAATCTGATGACCCTGATGATAATGCCATTCAAATGCTGGAAGAATGTTTTGTTGATTTTTCTAACAAGAGGTTTGAGAAAATTTCCAAAAAAATGGATGTTGAACTCTATGAAGTAAAACGAATGATGGAAGTTGTCTCAAAACTTAATCCCAAACCCGGCGAGCGTTATGTTTTTGAAGCAGAAAATTATATCATTCCCGATGTATTAATTGAAAAGGTGGATGGACATTTCACTATTTCACTTAATGACTGGAACATACCCAGATTACGTATTAACGAGAGTTATAAACGTTTATTAAAGGATAAAAAAGCTGTAGGCAAAGAGACGCGTGATTATATACGTCAACGTCTTGAGTCGGCAAGATGGCTTATAAATTCCATTTATCAACGCCGTTCAACAATTCAGCGCGTCATGGAATCTATTTTAAATCATCAGCGTGCATTTTTTGAGAAAGGCAAAGAACATTTGCGCCCCATGATTCTTAAAGATATTGCCGAAGATGTCAGCCTGGACATTTCAACTGTCAGCCGCGTAACAAATGGTAAATATGTGCAGACTGACTTTGGCGTATATGAACTGAAGTTTTTTTTCTCCGAAAGAATGGAAACTCTCAGTGGAGAGGATGTGTCCAATAAATTGATCAAGGATAAAATTAAGAAAATGATAGAAAATGAAAATCATCAAAAACCATTAAATGATCAAACACTCTCAGAATCCCTTGCTGAAGATGGATTTAAAGTTGCTCGACGAACAGTAGCAAAGTATCGTGAACAAATGATGATTCCTGTGGCCAGGCTTAGACGCCAAATTGAATAGATTTGAAGAAAATGTCTGACAGACTGTTTATATGGATGACATAATTTTTTATTTTAGAGGAGGATGTAATGGCAACACACAAACGTACCATAAATATTGGTGGAGAAGAAGTCGAATTGCCATCAGCCTTAAATCCTAAACTTATTGGTTGGATTGCGGCTTTACTTGTAGTAGTCATTATTATGGCAGGATCGATATATCAGGTCAGCCCCGAAGAATTAGGCGTTGTTATGCGTTTTGGAAAGTATGTTCGCACCACAGATCCGGGATTGCATGCAAAACTTCCACTCGGTATTGAGTCATTGATCAAAGTACCTATCCAGCGTCAGCTAAAGCAGGAATTCGGTTTTAGAACTGTTTCCGCCGGAATAAGAACACAGTACCGGAAAACCGGTGATGCTGTACGTGAAGCTATTATGCTCACAGGTGACCTTAATGTTGCCATGGTTGAGTGGATTGTTCAATACAAGATTCGTGATCCGTATAAATACCTTTTCAAACTGAGAAATGCACAATCAACATTCCGCTATATGAATGAGGCTGTAGTGCGGCAAATTGTCGGAGATAACTCAGTAGATGAAGTCATTACAATTGGACGTTCACGTATTGCCATGGAGGCAAAACAAAATCTTCAAGACTTATGTGATTTATATGAAATAGGTATTGAAGTTAGTCAGCTTATTTTTCAAGATGTAAATCCACCGGATCCTGTTAAACCTTCTTTCAATGAAGTTAATCAATCAATTCAGGAGAAGGAAAGAAAGATAAATGAGGCATGGTCCGAATATAATGCCGCTATTCCCAAGGCAAAAGGTGAGGCTGAACAGATGATTAGTGCTGCCGAGGGATATGCCATGGCCAGAGTGAATGAAGCTGAAGGTGATGTTAAAAAATTTGAAGCAATATATAAAGAATATGCCCGCGCTCCCAGGGTGACTAAAAAACGTCTGTATCTGGAAGCAATGAAGGGTATTCTGCCTGCTTTGAAAAATAAAATAATTATGGATGATAAGGGTGCAAATGTGCTTCCCCTTTTAAACCTTGGAAAGGGGGCAAAATAATGAAAAAGCTAACCCCGATAATCATTATTGCTGTATTAGCAATCATACTCATGAGTGATACGTTTTACGTAGTTTCAGAAACTAATCAGATCATTATTACTCAATTTGGTGAACCTATGGGTAAGGCCATTCAAGAACCAGGTCTCAAAATCAAACTTCCCTTTATTCAAAAGGCCAATATTTTTGAAAAACGCTGGCTTGAGTGGAATGGTGATGCAAATCAAATTCCAACAAAAGATAAAAAGTTTATCTGGATTGATACTTATGCTCGCTGGCGAATTTCAGACCCATTGACTTTCTTTCAGCGTGTACGTGACGAACGTGGAGCTCAATCCCGTATAGATGATATTGTAGATGGTGAAACAAGAAATGCCATTGCTCAATTTGATTTAATTGAAATTGTACGCTCCTCAAATCGTGAATTTGAATTATCGGAAGAGCTTGTCGGTTTGACATCAACTGAAATTCCTACAATACATGCAGGTAGAGATAGTATTGCAAAACTAATTCTAAAACGCTCGCAGGCCATTACACTGGAGTTTGGTGTAGAACTCAAAGATGTAAAAATTAAACGTGTCAATTATGTTGATGAAGTCCAGCAGAAAGTATTTGAACGTATGATTGCCGAGCGTCAGCGTATTGCTGCTAAATATCGTTCGGAAGGTGATGGACGTAGTGCGGCAATTCGTGGTCAAAAAGAGCGGGAACTGCGTAGAATAGAGTCCGGAGCCTATAAAACTTCCCAGGAAATTCAAGGAAAAGCTGATGGTCAGGCAGCTCGTATCTACGCCCGTGCATATGGTGCTGATCCTGAATTCTATGCTTTTACTAAAACGCTTGAAACATATCGTAATACGATAGATTCTTCTACAACATTAATACTTTCTACGGATTCAGACTATTTCAAATATCTTAAAAGGATGAAATAAATGAGTAATAGCCGACCAATTATCAGGGCGACTACTATTCTGGGTATCAAGAAGGGTAAAGAGGTAGCCATGGGCGGAGACGGCCAGGTTACCTTTGGTGACACAGTAATGAAGGAAAAGGCCCGTAAAGTACGCAAAATGTACGATGATACCATTTTGACCGGATTCGCCGGTGCAGCTGCTGATGCCTTTACTCTTTTTGATCGTTTTGAAAAATATGTTGAACAGTATGGCGGAAATATGTATCGCGCTGCTGTTGAGCTTACAAAAGAGTGGCGAATGGATAAGTATCTTCGTCAGTTGGAGGCTTTATTGGCAGTTGCCGATAAGGACAATACATTGATTATCTCCGGTACAGGAGAAATAATTCAACCTGATGATTATATAGTGGCTATTGGTTCAGGTGGACCTTACGCTCAGGCCGCAGCACGCGCACTCATGAAACATACCAAGATGAGTGCGGCTGATATTGTAAAAGAATCTTTGAAAGTGGCTTCCCAGATTTGTATTTACACAAATGATAAAATTGTTGTTGAGGAACTATGAAAAATACTGCTGAGAGCATTCTTAAGCCGGAACAAACATATGATCCGGGGCAACAGACACCTAAAGAGATAGTTGCTGAACTGGATAAATATATAATTGGCCAGGATCAGGCTAAAAAAATGGTTGCCATTGCATTGAGAAATCGTTGGCGCCGGCAACAGGTTTCCGACGAACTGCGTGATGAAATTATGCCGAATAATATCATTTTAATCGGTCCTACCGGTGTCGGAAAGACAGAAATCGCCCGGCGTCTTGCTCGTTTGGCAGGTGCACCGTTTATAAAAATTGAAGCCTCCAAATTTACTGAAGTTGGATATGTAGGCAGGGATGTTGAATCTATAATCAGAGATTTAACTGACTATGCCGTAGCTATGGTACGTGATGAATGGACTGACGCAGTTATTTTAAAAGCCGAGAAACTTGCAGAAGAGCGTATTCTTGATCTGCTTTTTCCTAAACCGGTGATTGAGAAGCCTGTAGATATAACCGAAGGTGAATCTTTTACAATGATTGAGAGTGATGCTGTTGATGATTCTGAGGAAAGATATCAACGTACCCGTGAAAAACTAAAAAAACAACTCGATACCGGTAAACTCGAAGAGCGTACTATTGAATTGAGTGTAAGCTCTTCAGATGCGTTTCCCATGTTGCAAGTCTTCACCCCCGGCGGTATTGAAGAGATGGGCATGAATCTGCAGGATCTATTTGGCGGTATGATGCCAAAGAAACATAAAAGACGTAAAATGACTGTAGCCGAAGCCAGAGAAGTGCTAATTGAAGAAGAAGCACAGAAATTGGTTGATATGGACAAAGTTGTTAGGGAGGCCATTCTTCGTGTTGAAGAATCAGGCATTGTCTTTCTTGATGAAATTGACAAGATTGCCTCTTCTGAGGATGGACACGGTCCGGATGTATCACGTGAAGGAGTTCAGCGCGACATTCTTCCGGTAGTGGAAGGGACTACAGTAACAACAAAATACGGTATGGTACGTACAGATCATATTCTTTTTATTGCTTCTGGTGCTTTTCATGTATCAAAGCCTTCTGATCTTATTCCTGAGCTTCAAGGACGTTTTCCCATACGTGTTGAATTAAATAGCTTGACTACAGAAGATTTCATTCGCATTCTGACTGAACCGGAAAACGCTCTTATTAAGCAATATACCGCCTTACTATCAACTGAAAATGTGAAAGTTACCTTCACAAAAGGATCGATTAAAGAAATTGCGTCTATGGCAACTGAGGTAAATGAAAGAGCCGAAAATATTGGTGCCCGCAGACTTCATACAATAATGAGTACATTACTCGAAGACGTACTCTATGAGTTACCTGATCCCAAAATAAAAATTGTCAAGGTTACGGCAGAGGAAGTACGTACAAGGTTGAAAGACATTGTCGAAGATGAAGATTTAACAAAATATATTCTTTAATTACTCAGGTATTCGGTGTCCCTGCTAATAATGACGAACTTTTTAGAAATGATCATAGATGTGGAATTAATGCGGGTACCGTATATCAGGGCCCGCTTTTTTCTGTTTTCGACACTTGTACACCCAAATTAAATTTTCTGGATTAATTATGAAGATACTTCATTTTGCCGTTGAAAATTTTGCACGTGTTCCTGAAACATTTGTCAGGGCAGAACGAGAATTAGGTCATGACAGTACTTTGATGACACTTTATCCTACCAAACATCAATTTGATGATGGTGCCATTTGTCTGAATATGCCATTTGTCGGCGATGAATTTGCATCAAAAGTGAAGAAATTGCTTAAAATATCACAGAGCAATAAAATGTCAAACCAACGGCGCAATGATCTTTACGGCCCTCCGGTCTGGAATCCGGGTAGCGGTTTTAAAAAGGCATTATTCGAGCTAAGAGACAATCTATGGGAACCGAGAATCCGGAAAGCATTGGAAAAAATTGATATTAATAGCTTCGATCTGATCTATTTTGATGGAGGAGCAGGGTTTCTCCGGAGTGGGAAGATTGCCAAAGAGTTAAAAGAACAGGGTCACTATATTGGAATTAATTATTGTGGCAGCGATCTCAGAACAAGAGGGATTATTGATTCTGTTGATAAACTAGCCGATGCACGTTTTACAGTAGAGTTTGATCATTCTCTACTCTATCCTGCCGCTGAATTCTTGTTTTTCCCTTTTCGCTTATCGGCATATTCAAAACCTGATAAAAAACTCACAGATACTATTCGTATTGGGCATGCTCCAACCAATAGAATAGTAAAGGGGACAGATTATATTCTTGCTGAACTTGAAGGTCTTAAAGCGGATCATCCTATTGAAATCGTACTTATTGAAAATTTATCACACCCTGAAGCTCTAAAACTCAAAGCTTCCTGTGATATTTTTATTGATAATATAGGTGAACTGGGTTACGGTATAAACAGTCTTGAGTCTCTTGCCATGGGTGTGCCTACGGCTGTGCAGCTCTTGCCGGATTTTGAAGCTGTTCTTGGCAAACATCCATTTATAAATATTCAAAAGGGGACTATTGCCACTTCTTTACAGCCCTATCTTAAATCCTCACGCAAAAGAAGAGCCCTGGCCGATATAGGCAAGGGCTGGGTAAAATTAAAGCATGATCCTGTTAAAATAGTTAAAAAAATGCTGAGCCGTTTTAGCTGATATTAAGGTATCTGTTGAATCGAGTGAGTGTACAACACTTCATCCGTAAGAGTCCTTTTTTCTGACAGGATTAACAGGATCTACAG